>DATIVB010000203.1:0-23119 GCA_035466375.1 Chondromyces sp. | reverse complement strand
CTCGAGCTGCGTTTCCGGACCAGCGCCCGGCTCGAGACGGTCGACGGGATCATCTGAAGCAGCGACCGCGGAGCAGCGCGGCGATCGCGCACGCCGGGGCGCGGTGCTCAGAGATCGCCGCTGGAGAGCAGCCGCACGCCTCTATCGAGCAGCGCCGCACGAACCTCGTCGTCGCTGTCCGGATCGACGCCGCGGGTGAGGTCCCAGATCACCGTGGTCGAGAAGCCGGCATCGACGGCATCCTCCGCCGACCAGCGGACGCAGAAGTCCCGGGCCAGGCCGCACAGGAACACGGTCTCGATCCCGCGATCGCGGAGGAGCCCCGCCAGGCCGGTGGAGGGGCGCTCCCCGCCCGGGCCCCAGTTGTCGCGGAAGGTCGAGTAGGAGTCGACCTCCGGATCCGTCGCCTTGCGGACGATGACGTCGGCCCGGTGCCACGGCAGGCCGGGCTTGAGCTCGGCTCCCGGGGTGTCCTGGACGCAGTGGTCGGGCCACAGGATCTGCTCGTGGCCGTGCAGCTCGATGGTCTCCATCGGCTCGCGGTTCCGGTGGCTGCTGGCGAAGGACGCGTGTCCCGGCGGGTGCCAGTCCTGGGTCGCGACGAGCACGTCGAAGCCCTGCGACTGCATGAGCCCGGCGATTCCCGGCAGGATGACGTCGCCCTCTGCCACCGCGAGCTTGCCTCCCGGCAGAAAGTCGGGCTGCAGGTCGACCACGAGGAGGGCGCCGCCCGGACCGCCGGTCCGCGACCGCCGCCGACCGTGCGCCCCTGCGGCCCGGTCTCCAGAGCTCGCGGCCGCCATCTCAGCGCTCCCAGTCCGGCGCGAAGTCCGGGTCCACGAGCCGCTGCCCCCGGTCGAGGCTCGAGATGCGCTGCATCTCGTCGTCCGAGAGTCGGATGTCGAAGACCTCGAAGTTGTCGCGGCGGTGCTCGGCGGTGGCGGCCTTGGGAATCGCCGCCACCCGCTCCTGTTGGAGGAGCCAGCGGAGCGCGATCTGGGACGGCGTCTTGCGGTGGACCTCGGCGATCTCGGCCAGCACCGGGTCCTCGGCGACCGCACCGCGGGCCAGCGGGGAGTAGGCCGTGAGCATCATGCCGCGCTCGCGGACCTCGGCGAGGAGCTCGTCCTGCGCCAGAAAGGGGTGGTACTCCACCTGGTTGCACTCGATGGGGACCCTCGCCGCCGCCATCTTCAAGAGCTCCGGCGTGAAGTTGGAGACCCCGAGGTGGCGGGCGCGGCCGTCGATCTGCAGGCGCCGCATGGCCGCCAGCGGCTCGTCCAGGGGCAGCTCCTCGTTCGGCCAGTGGATCAGCAGCAGGTCGACGTAGTCGGTGCCCAGCCTGGACAGGCTCTCGTCGGTGCTCTGCAGGAACCGGTCGTGCTCCAGGTTCTCCCACCACACCTTGGTGGTGAGGAATATCTCGTCCCGGTCGACGCCGGAGGCGGCGATGGCCTCCCCGACCTGCTCCTCGTTGCCGTACATCTGCGCCGTGTCGAGGTGTCGATAGCCGATCTCGAGGGCATCGCGCACCGCGTCCACGCACTCGGCCCCCGTGATCTGCCAGGTGCCGAACCCGAGCTTCGGCACGAGGTCGGATCTCAGCTCGAGAAACTCCATGGCTCACAAACCTCCAGTTCTCTCCCGACCATCGTAGGGACGACCCGGCGCAGCGTATTCGGGGGGAGCCCCGAGCTTGCTCACCGGGCCCGATCCGAGCCTGGCCGACGGCGTCCGGGAGTGCACGGCGGCGGCTCTGCGGGTTGCCCTACGGCCCGAGCCGGCCCCCCGGGCGGCGGACCGCACGAGCGCCGCGGCCCGTCGGGTCTTCGCCCGAGGGTCGTCAGGGGTGTTTCCCGATAGGCAGAACAACCGGGTGGGGCTGAAATCGAAGGGGCAGTCCGCGGGCGCGCGCTCGCTCGCGGAGCCGACACGCCGAGGGCCCGCGCCGGCTCCTCCGGAAGCAGAAAGGAAAGGAACCACCATGGCCGACGTACCGAGAATCGAGCCGAAGGCGGTCCGCAGCGCGCAGCGCGACCCGGACCGGCAGATCTACCTGGTGTGCGCCTACGACGACCACGCGAAGTGCGAGGACCTGCGTCTCGAGAGCGCCATGACCCTGCACGAGCTCGAGCAGCAGGAGGACCAGATCCCGCGCGACGCGGAGCTGGTTTTCTACTGCACGTGAACCGAGGAGCACACGTCCGCCGGTCGGGCGGCCGAGTATCGGGATCGCGGGTTCGAGAACAGCGCAGCCTTGAAGGGCGGGGTCGACGCGTGGAAGGACGCCGGCTACCCCATGGCCTGAAATTGCGGACCGCTGGACGACGGCGACGGGAGGCGGCATGCCCCGAGACACCATCGACTTGAGATACGAGGTGGAGCGGCTCTCCATCCTCGACGAGGACGGCAACCTGGATGCGGACCTGGTTCCCGACCTCGAGGACGGACGGCTGCTCGAGATGCACCGCACGATGCTGCTGGCGAGACGCTTCGACGCGCGCATGCTCGAGCTGCAGCGGCAGGGGAGGATCGGCACCTTCGCCCCGGTCAAGGGCCAGGAGGCGGCCCAGGTGGGGGCGGTCGCCGCCATCACCGACGACGACTGGATGGTGCCCTCGTTTCGCGAGACGGCCGCCTTTCTGTGGCGCGGCGGGCCGATGTCCGCACTGCTGCTGTACAACGCCGGCTACAACGAGGGCGGCGCCGTGCCCGAGGATCGACGCGACATGCCCATCGCCATCCCCGTCGCCAGCCAGATCCCGCACGCCGTCGGCATCGCCTACGCCCTGAAGACGCAGGGCAGCGACCGCCTCGCCCTGACCTTTTTCGGCGACGGCGCCACCTCGGAGGGCGACTTCCACGAGTCTCTCAACTTCGCCCGGGTCTTCAGCACGCCGACGATCTTCCTGTGCCAGAACAACCAGTGGGCGATCTCGGTGGCTCGGGAGCACCAGACCGCGTCCCGGACCCTCGCCCAGAAGGCGCTCGCCTACGGCATGCCCGCTCTCCAGGTGGACGGCAACGACCTCCTCGCGGTCTACGCGGCGACGTCGGAGGCCGTCGAGCGCGCCCGGGCCGGCGACGGCCCGACCATGATCGAGGCGGTCACCTACCGACTCGGCGTGCACACCACCGTCGACGACCCGAGCGTCTACCGTGACGAAGACGAGGTCGAAAAGTGGAAGAAGCGCGATCCGATCCCCAGGATTCAGGCCCACCTCCGTCGGCGCGAGCTGCTCTCGGACGACGAGCTGGACGAGCTCGAGGAGGAGATCGAGGAGAGCATTGCCGAGGCGTGGGAGGAGGCTCAGGCCACCATGTCCGAGCTCGAGGACCCGACGGTGATGTTCGACCACATCTGGGAAAAGAGGCCGCCGCACCTCGAGGCCCAGCGCGAGCAGTTCGCCGAGCTGCGTGAGGAGGACTGATGGCTGAGCTCACCATGGTCGAAGCCATCAACCTCGCCCTCCACCAGGAGATGGAGCGCGACGAGCGGGTGGTGGTCCTGGGTCAGGACGTGGGCGTCGGAGAAGGCGTCTTCAGGGTGACGGAAGGTCTGCTCGAGAGCTTCGGCGAGCAGCGGGTCCTCGACACCCCGCTGGCCGAGTCGGCCATCGTCGGCACCTCCATCGGCATGGCCGTCGCCGGCCTGCTCCCGGTCTGCGAGCTGCAGTTCTCGGGCTTCTCCTACTTCGCGCTGCACCAGTTCGAGAGCCACGCCGCGAGGCTGCGCTGGCGGTCGCGCGGTGGGCTCACGGTGCCGATGGTGGCGCGCATGCCCTACGGCGCCGGCGCGCACGCGCTCGAGCACCACTCCGAGAGCAAGGAGGTCCTGTACGCCCACAACCCCGGCCTCAAGGTGGTGATCCCGTCGGGGCCGCGGACGGCGCGCGCCCTCCTCGTCAGCGCGATCCGCGACCCGGACCCGGTCGTCTTCATGGAATCGAAGGCGCTGTACCGCTCGTTCCGGGAGGAGGTCCCCGACGACGAGGAGACGCTCCCCATCGGGCCGGCGCGGGTGCTCCGGGAGGGCGATGCGGTGACCCTGATCAGCTACGGCACCATGCTGCGGCGCTCACTCGAGGCGGCGGACATCCTGCGCGAGGAGGACGGTGTCGAGGTGGAGCTGATCGACGTCCCGACCGTCGCGCCCCTCGACGGCGAGACCATCGCCTCGTCGGTGCACTCGACGGGGCGCGCGGTGGTGGTCCACGAGGCGCACCGCAGCTACGGGCCGGCCGGGGAGATCGTGGCGCGGCTCGTCGAACAGGAGTTCCTCTACCTCGAGGCGCCGGTCCGGCGGGTCACCGGTTGGGACGTGATCGTGCCGTACTTCGCGCGCGAGCAGGCGTACCTGCCGTCCGTCGAACGGATCGTTCGGGCCGTTCGCGAGACGCTCGAGTTCTGATTGGAGAAGAGCATGGCCAAGGAGTTCACGCTGCCGGACCCCGGTGAAGGCATTCACGAGGCGGAGATCATCGAGGTCAAGGTCTCGGAAGGCGACCGGGTCGAAGAGGGCGACCCGCTGTTCATCGTCGAGACCGACAAGGCCGAGGTGGACGTGCCGGCGCCGTTCACCGGCACCGTCGAAAAGGTGATGGTGAGCGACGGGGACGATGTCCGGGTCGGCGACGTCCTGCTGACCTACTCCGAATCCTCCGGTTCGGGATCGGGCAACTCGGAGGAGCGCGAGGACGCGGGGCGAAAAGAGCCGGAGGACGGCGACGACGACGCCGGCGAGGACCGCGGGAAGAACCAGGAGGGACGCGGGAAGAAAGAGGCCGACGACGGGCGCGAGGAGCGCGAAGAGGAGGCCGAGGCGGAGGCCGACAAAGAAAAAGAGGAACACGAAGAAGAAGAAGAAGAAGAAAAGCCGGAGGTGGTCGAGGACGAGGACGACGGGCAGGACGGGGAAGAGAAAGACGAGGAAGAGGAGGAGGAGAAGAAAAAGAAGAAGAAGAAGAAGAAGGAGCGAGCCGAATCCGAGGACGAGCCACGCGCCCGCCGGGCTTCGGACGACGAGTCCGAGCGCTCGGCGGACGAGGAGGCGGCGGGCGGCGAGCGCCCCGCCGGACCGGTCCCGGCGGCGCCCTCCACCAGGCGGCTCGCGCGCGAGCTCGGTGTCGATCGCGAGAAGATCCGCGGCCGCGGCGACGAGGGGCGGGTCACCGACGACGACGTGCGCGAGGCGGCCGGCGAGGAGGCACGCGGAGACGGGGAACGGGCGCCGAAGCGCAAGGCCGACGGACGGGCCGGCGCCGAGGAGGGGCTGCCGCCCTCGAAGTGGCCGCTCACGCCGCGGCAGCCCGAGCTGCCCGACTTCGAGCGCTGGGGCGCGGTGGAGCGCCTCGAGCTGCGCGGCGTGCGCAGGGCGACGGCGCAGCGGATGGCGCTGGCCTGGTCCCAGGTCCCGCACGTCACCCACGAGGACATCGCCGACATCACGGAGCTCGAGCAGTTCCGCCGCAGCCAGAGCGGGGAGATGGAGTCGAGGGGCGCCAAGCTGACCCTCACCACCCTGGTCGTCAAGGCCGTGGTCGCGGCCCTCAAGGAGTTTCCGAGGTTCAACGCCAGCCTCGACCCCGCGGCCGGCGAGATCGTCCTCAAGCGCTACTACCACGTCGGCGTGGCGGTCGCCACCGATCGCGGGCTCCTGGTGCCGGTCATCCGGGACGCCGACCGCAAGACGGTGATCGAGCTGGCCACCGAGCTCCAGGAGCTCGCGGAGCGGGCCCGCGACGGCGACCTCGAGCTCGAGGAGATGCGCGGCGGGACCTTCTCCATCACCAACCCCGGCGGCATCGGGGGAACCCGCTTCACTCCGATCGTCAACTTCCCTCAGGTGGCGATCCTCGGCTGTGGCCGGGCCCGTCTCGAACCGGTGGCCGAAGGCGAGATCGGCTCCGCCCAGGTCAGCCACCGCTTCCGGCTGCCGCTCTGCCTGGGGTTCGACCACCGGGTCAACGACGGCGCCGACGCCGCCCGCTTCGTCAACTTCATCCGCGAGCTGCTCGGCGACCCCCAGTCCTTCACCCTCGCCGTGTGAGACGGACCATGCCGGACACCACAGCGGGTGACGCGATGCTGCGATTCGACGCCGGCTCCAGGACGAACACCGAGGACCGCGCCCCGGCGGGCGCCCGGTCGGGCGCGGGGCGGTCGCCACGAAGCCGCCCTCGACGGTCCTCGAACCCGAAGAAAGGTGCTCTGGATGACTGAAGACCCGGGCGTCGAAGTTCCCGAAGGTGCGGAGCAGGCGGTCCGCGACGAGGTGGAGCAGAAGATCACGGGACGAGAGGAGCCGTCGCGTCGGCTCTTCGGCGCGTTCGGAGGCGTCTTCGTCCCCACCCTGCTGACCATCCTCGGCGTCATCATGTACCTGAGAGAAGGCTGGGTGGTCGGCAACGCCGGTCTCCTCGGGGCATGGCTGATCATCCTGCTGTCGTTCGCGATCACCACCTTCACCGCGCTCTCACTGTCGTCGATCACCACCAACATCCGCATCGGGGCCGGCGGCGCGTTCTCGGTCATCTCGCAGTCGCTGGGCCTGGAGGTCGGAGGCAGCATCGGCATTCCGTTCTACATCTCCCAGGCCCTGGCGGTCGCCATGTACATCTTCGGCTTCCGCGCGGGCTGGCTGCACCTCTTCCCCGATCATCCCGCGCTGCTGGTGGACCTTCTCGCCTTCGCCCTCCTGTTCGCCATCGGCTACATCAGCGCGGGTCTGGCTTTCAAGATCCAGTACCTGATCCTGGCGGTGATCATCGGCTCGCTGGCCTCGATCGCCGCGGCGGGCTTCTCGGGGTCCATGGATCAGCCGGTGCAGTGGTGGGGTGCATTCCCGGGCAGCCTCGAGGAGGGTTTCAAGGGCATCGGGTTCTGGGCCGTCTTCGCGGTGTTCTTTCCCGCCTCGACCGGAATCATGGCCGGAGCGAACATGTCCGGCGACCTCAAGAACCCGCGCAGGAGCATCCCGGTGGGAACACTCTCCGCAATCGGCGTGAGCCTCGTCATCTACCTGCTGCTCGCGTGGTGGCTGGCGGCGAGCGCCACCACCGAGGAGCTGACGTCGAACTACACCATCATGATCGACCGCGCCTTGTGGGGGCCGCTGGTCTTAGCCGGGCTCCTGGGGGCGACTTTTTCTTCGGCCCTCTCCTCCATCGTCGGCGCGCCGCGGATCCTCCAGGCGCTGGCGGAGCACCGGATACTGCCCGGGAGCTCGTGGCTCGCGGTCCGCACACCGTCGGGTGAACCGAGAAACGCGATGCTGTTCACCGGCGTGCTCGTGATCGCGGCGCTGATGGTCCGGGACCTCAACGCCATCGCTCCCCTGATCACCATGTTTTTCCTGATCACCTACGCCATGATCAACGCGGTTGTCTTGATCGAGCAGAACTTGGGGCTGGTGAGCTTCCGGCCCCTCCTGCGGATTCCGCGGTTCGTCTCCTTCATCGGCGCCGCGGGCTGCATCTTCGCGATGTTCATCGTCAATCTGGCCTTCGGCGTGGTCGCCCTCGCTGTCGTGCTCGTGCTGCACGCGTATCTGGTCCGGAAGCACCTCAAGGCACCCTACGGGGACGTCCGCAGCGGGCTCTTCGTCGCCGTTGCGGAGTGGGCGGCCAAGAAGGTGGAGCGTCTTGCGGGGACCAGGGAGAAGACCTGGAAGGCCAATCTCCTGGTCCCGGTCGAGGTGTCCACGCAGGTCGGAGTGGTCTACGACCTGTTGCGGGATATCGCCAGACCCAAGGGCTTCGTCAGACTTCTGGGTCTGACCGGCCGGCGCAACTACGACGAGCTCACCGAAAATCTGCCCACCATCGCCGAACGATTCCACAACGACAAGATCTTCGCCACCTGGACCGTTGTGCAGGCCGCCACCTTCAGTGAAAACGTGGCCGCCGGCCTGGAAGCCCTCGGCGGCGCATTCTTCAGGTCCAACATGGTCTTCCTCAGGCTGCCCGAGTCATCCGAGCGATCGCAGGAGATGTGGAAGGTGATCGGCAGCGCGGCACGAAATCAACTGGGGGTGGTGCTGTACGCCGGCCCGGAGGAGACCGAATCGGTCCGCGCGAAGGCGGTGCACCTGATCGTCGGGAAACCCGGCGACGGTTGGCGCATCGGCACCGACCTCGGGGACGCGGACCTCGGTCTCCTGGTCGCCTTCAAGCTCAAGCTGAACCGGAAGTGTGATCTCGTGCTCAGCGCCCGTATCGATGCCGAGGACGAAACCGGGGACGCCCTCGACTACCTGAAAACCGTCACCGAGCTCGCGCGGATTCCCGATGCCGACCGTCGCGTGGTACGACCGGGGGAGGAGCTCTCACCAGGACTGCAGGTCGGCGTGACAGTGTTCAGCATCACCGGGGACACCCGGCTCGAGGAGGTCCGGTCGCGCACCGAGGAGGCGCAGACTCCCTGTCTCTTCACCCTGGACTCCGGCCGAGAGAATGCCCTGGTCTGATCCATACGCGGACCGTCCGCGTGGTGCAGCACGATTGCGAGCTACCCCCGGATACGCGGCAAGAAGGCCCGCCTCCGCCGCTGGCCGCGGCCAAGCACGGCACCGAGCCCCGGCCGGAAGCGAGGCGGCCCCGTGCCCCATATGCGCTGACTCAGGCGTGTTGGCGAGCGATCTGTCAGTGCGGTCAGGCTCAGCTGGCGCTCTTTGTCCGTCCCGATCCCGAGCCCGTTACCGTTGCCGTTCCCTATACTCTCGACCTCCTGAGAGGGAGAGTGTCATGTTCTTCGACCTCGAGCTGACATCGTTGCTAAGGTCGATCTCTGAGAAGAACCCGAATCTTCGATAACGGTAACGGCAACGGGCTCGGGCTTGAACAGCCTGCTCTCAGGTTAAGTTAGCGCCTATGCCCGCCGCCCCCGTCAGGACATTCACATTCAGCTCGCGAGCTCGGCCTGCAGGGTGATCTCGATGGCGCCGAGGGCCCTGGAAACCGGGCATCCCTTCTTGGCTTCGGCGGCGAGCTTCTGGAACTCGTCCTCCGAGATCCCGGGCACGTTGCCGCGGGTGTGGAGGTGGCTCGTGGTGATCGAGAAGCCATCGCCCGTCTTTTCGAGGCTCACCATGGCCCGGGTGTGGATGGTATCCGGCGGGTGGCCGGCGTCGGTGAGCATCTTGGACAGGGCCATTGAAAAGCAGCCTGCGTGGGCGGCCGCGATCAGCTCCTCGGGGTTGGTTCCGGAACCCTCTTCGAAGCGGGAACCGAAGCTCAAGCCGGCGTCGAGAGCGCCGCTGGCGGACCTGACCGTGCCCTGGCCGTCCTTCAGGGTTCCGCTCCAGTGTGCCGATCCTTCCCTCGTCTTCATCGTGAACTCCTCTCATGCTCTGCGCTCGTGGTTGCGGCGCCCCGGTCGGCCTCGAGCGACCCGCTGAGGTCCTCGAGGGCCCGCTCCAGGGCGGGGCTGAAAGAAACAGGGTACTCAAGCTCGCGTGCCTCGATGCCGAGCAGCCGGTCGGGCAGACGGCCGAGCTGCTCGCGCGCCCGGTCGCGGGCGTCCTCGAGACTGATTTCGCCGGCGGCCAGGCGGCGTCCGCCGCGCATCACCGGCTCGAGCAGGGGCTGGCCGGCGAGCTCCTCGTCGGCGCGGGCTATGACGTCGTGCACCATCCTGCCGGCGTCGACGCTTCGAAAGACCTGCTTCGGACCGGGGTGCATGACCTTGGAGGTCGACAGCTTCATGCGTGGCCGGCCCGCGTACTGGACCAGCTTGTAGGCCATGTCGAGGCCCGGGGCGTCGTCGCTGACCGCCATGTTGGTGCCGACGCCGAAGCCGTCGATGGGGGCTCCGGATTCGACGAGCTCCCGGATCGTGTACTCGTCGAGACCGCTGGAGGCGAAGATCTTGACGTGCTCGAGGCCGCCGTCATCGAGCAGGCGCCGGGATTGCCGGGCGAGCTCCCCGAGGTCGCCGGAGTCGAGCCGGATGCCGCCCACCCGCAGCGGTCGTTCGTCGTCGCGGCTCAGCTCCACCACCGTGCGCACGCCTTCGAGGGTGTCGTAGGTGTCCACCAGCAGGGTCGTGTCGGGATGGACCTCGGCAAAGGCGCGCAGGGCCCCCGCCTCGTCGTCGTGGCTCTGGATGTAGCTGTGGGCCATGGTGCCGAAGATGGGCACTCCGTAGATCTTGCCGGCGAGCACGTTGGAGGTGCCGGCGGCGCCCGCCAGATAGCTGGTCCGTGCGACCTTCAGCGCGGCATCGGCGCCGTGCGCCCGGCGCGACCCGAAGTCGACCACGTCGCGGCCATCGGCCGCCATGACCACCCGCGCCGCCTTGCTGGCGGCGATGCTCTGGAAGTGGATCTGATTGAGAACCATCGTCTCCACCAGCTGCGCCTCGATGAGGGGCGCCTCGACGCGGATCAGCGGTTCGTCGGGGAACACCGGCGTCCCCTCGGGCAGCGCATCGACATCGCCGGTGAAACGGAGCTCGGCGAGAAAGTCCAGGAACTCCCGGCTGAACCGGTCCTGGTCGGCGAGGTAGGCGAGATCGTCCGCACTGAAGCGGAGATGCTCGAGGTAGCTCAGGACCTCGTCCAGTCCGGCCGCGATGATGAAGTTCCTGGTCGGGGGCATGCGGCGGAAGAACAGCTCGAACACCGCGCGTCGGTCCATCCCCTCGGCAAAGTAGGCGGCGCTCATGGTCAGCTCGTAGAGGTCGGTGAACAGTGCCGAGCGCAGCGGGTCGTCGCGTTCGGATCCGGTCACGGCCGTGCCCGCCGCCCGCCGTCTCGCGCCGCCATCCTCAAGCGCTCTCCCGGCGCGGTGGTTCCGGCGCGGCGTCACGCCCGTCGACCGAGGCCGGAGGAGAGGTCGCCTCGACCGCGGTGAACGGCTCGAGAATGCGGTAGGTGTGCGAAGCGCCGCTGGGCACGACCCAGCTGTCGCCGGGCGTCAACACCGCCGTCTGCCCCTCGATCTCGATTTCAGCCCGTCCTTCGATGACGTAGCCCACGGTCTCGTAATCGCGGGCCCGGGCGGCCTTCTCGCGTCCCGGCTCCACGTCCTGCCAGAGGCGCATGCCGAGCCGGACGCCGGTCGCCAGGTAGGTCTGACCCATGTCGCCGCGCGGCGACGCTGTCGAGTCGATCTTCTTCAAAGTGGTGTCAGGCATCGTTCGTCTCCCTCTCCGGTCTCGACGACGTCCGGTTTCGGGCCCGCTCGGAGATCACTTCCGCCGCGAGTGTCGCTCGACGCCCGGGCTCGCGGACACCGGGACAGCCCCCAGTTCGCGCTCCGCATTGGCCCGTGGTGCGTCAGTCGCGGATCGCTCCCGTCGAATCGATCTCCGCCATCCGCCGGCGGAGCCGGTCCTCGAGGATGTCGGCGGTCTCGCCGGCGCCGCCCGGGTTCGCCACCTCGACCTGCACCACCGTGCCCCGGTCGCTCGTGTGGAGGTCGCGGATCTCTTCGATGCGCAGCGGCCCCTCGGTCGCGCCGACCTCCTCCGGACGGGACTGCAACCGATCCAGGGCCGCGCGCTCCTCCCCGCTGAGAACGAGAAGCACGGTGACTGTTTCCTTATCCATGGCGTCTCCCTTCGATTCGACCGGGGTCCCGCGGGCACCGACAAACGGACCCGCGCCGCGCTCGGCGGGCCGGCCGGTCTCCGCCAGCTTCGCGGAGCCGGCCGCCCACGCCCATCGGGCGCGCTCCGATATGCCGCCGAGATTCTCACCAGCAGCGGATGGAAGCGCTCCCCAGCGCACCGGCCCGAGCGGCTGCCGGCGCGGTCCTTCGCGGTGCTCCGAACCTCAGAATGGGAAGAACATCGGCAGGACGAGGGAGGCAACCGCAGCGAGCAGCAGGACCAGGGGGCTGCCGACGCGCAGAAAGTCGCTGAAGCGGTAGCCGCCCGGGCCATAGATGAAGATGTTGGTCTGATAGCCGATCGGCGTCGCGAAGGCATTCGAAGCGGCAAACATGACGGCCACCACGAAAGGCATCGGCGACACGTCGAGGCCGCGGGCGGCCGCCACCGCCACCGGGGTCAAGACCACGGCGGCGGCGTTGTTGGTGATCACCGACGTCAGAACACTGGTGAGCAGGAAGAACGCGGCCAGAATGCCGGTGGTGCCGAGCGGCCGGACGACCTCGACCACGACCGCGGCGATCAGCTCGGCGGTGCCGGTGGTCTGCAGGGCGGTGCCGAGCGCCAGCAGCGAGCCCAGCAGGACGATCACGGCCCAGTCCATCTCCTGGTAGATCTCCTCGGGACGGATGCAGCCGGTGAGCACCATGCCCACCAAACCCACGAGCGCGGACACCAGGATGGTAGTGATGCCGGTGGCGGCGAGCAGTATCACGCCCGCCAGGATGGGCACCGCGAACCGGATCTTGGAGGTTCGCTTGGGCGGCAGGTCGACGACGCCCAGGAGGCCGAAGTCGCCGCCCTCGTGCAGTGCGCGGAGGCGGTCGACGGGGGAGCGCACCAGCAGGAGGTCGCCGGCGGTCAGCTCCATCTCGCTCATCGGTTCCTCGACCTCGACGCCGTGGCGCTGCAGGGCCAGCACCGTCACGTCGGCCGGCAGCCGGGTCATGACCTCGCGCAGCGGCTGGCCGATGGTGCGCGACCGCGGCGACACGATCATCTCGGCCAGCCGGAGCTCCTCCGGCCGGCCGTCGCCGGCCTCGGGACCCGGGGACGTCGTCCTGACGGAGAGCCGGTCCGCCTGCGCCATCTGCACGATGGCCTCGGAGCGGCCCGAAACCAGCACCGAGTCGCCCGCTGCGATCTCCGCGGCCGGGAAGTCCGGAATCGGTCGGCCATCGCGGTAGAGGGCCACCACCTGCACCCCGTACTGGTCCTCCAGGCCGGATTGCCGCACCGTCGCGCCGACCAGCTCGGACTCCGGATCCACCGACAGCTCGCTGGCGTACTCGCGCAGCTCGTGCCGCAGGACACTGGTCTCGGCCGACGCCCGGTGGGGCGTGATCCAGCGTCCGACCGTGAGCAGATAGGTCGCACCCGCGGCGGCCAGCACCAGGCCGGGAAGGGTGATCTCGAAGAGCCCGATCCGGTCCATCCCCAGCTCCAGCACCATGCCCACCACCAGGAGGTTGGTGCTCGTGCCGATGACGGTCAGCGAGCCCCCCATCTGGCTGCCGAAGGACAGCGGCATGAGCAGGCGCGACGGTGTGACCCCGGCGCTGCGCGACAGACCCATCACCATCGGCAGCAGGATGGCCACGGTCGCGGTGTTGTTGATGAGGGCGCTGACGGGGATCACGATCACCAGCACCGCCGCCGTCAGACGCCACTCGCTGTGGCCGGCGACCTGCTCGATCCAGCGAGCCAGTACGTCCACCGCCCCGGTACGGAGCAGGCCCGCAGAGAGACCGAGGACCAATGCCACCGTGACCACCGCCTCGTTGGCGAAGCCCGCGATCCCCTGCCCCGGAGACACGAGGCCGAGCACGATCACCGCGGTCATGACGAGCAGGCCCACGACCTCGATCCGCAGCCGACCCCAGACGAACAGCACGAGTGACCCGAAGGTGACCGCCAACGTCAATGCGATGTCGAGGGTGATCTCCGGTATGCCGCTCATGAGGCCGCCTTCGACTCACGGTAGCAAAACCGCAAGCCGGCCGCGTGTGGAAATTCCGCCCCCCCGGGAGCTGTTTTCCCGCCATAGATGAGGTCCCCGTTCAAGACCGTCCGGGTCCTGGCGCCCAGGGTTCCGCGCGGCGCAGCGCGCCTCCGCCGACTCGTCAACCGGTTCATGCTGGTGCTGCTGCTGACCGGCACAGTGCTGCTGCTCCCGACCCCCGAAGCGCTGTCCACGGAGGGCCATCGCGCGCTCGCGCTGTTCGTCTTCACCGGCTCGATCCTCGCCCTCGAACCGGTGTCGCTGCCCATCGCGGCACTGCTGGTGCCGCTGGTCCAGGTCGGCCTCGGGATCGGCACCTCGCAGCTCGCCTTCGAGCCCTTCTCGCGGCCGGTCGTATTTCTCATCCTGGGCTCGATGTTCCTCGCCGAAGGGCTGCGCAAGCACGGACTGACGAGGCGCCTCGCGCTGGCCACCTTGCTGGCCACCGGCGGCTCGCCGCCGCGGCTCCTGCTCGGGATGATGGCGATCTCGGCGGTCTTCTCCATGTGGGTCCACAACACGGCGACCGCCGCCATGCTGATCCCGGTCGCCATGACCATCGCCCGCCAGGTCGAGGATCCCAGGCGATCCAAGCAGCTCCTGGTGCAGCTGGTGCTCGGCATCGCCTACGGCTGCAGTCTCGGCGGCATGGTCACGGTGCTCGGCTCCTCCGCCAACGCGGTTGCCGCCGGTTTCCTGTCCCAGATCCGGGACTGGTCTTTCGTGGACTGGATGAAGTACGGGGGACCGTCGTTCGTGCTGCTGTTCCCGCTCACCTGGTGGCTGCTGCTCCGTATCGTGAAGGTCGACCTCGAAACCATGGACCTGGAGCCGGTCCGCCGCAGGATCGAGGAGATCGGCGGAATGACGCGCGAGGAGAAGGAGCTGGCCGCCACCCTCGGCGTCGCGATCGTGCTGTGGGTCGGCGGCGGCTTCTTCGAGGACTGGCTCGGCCTCCCCAACACCCTGCTCTCCGCCGCCATGGTGGCGGTCCTCGCGGTCGGTTGGTTGTCGGCCCGCAAGGTCATCAGCTGGGAGGACGTCCAGGGCGTGAGCTGGGGGATCTTTCTCATCATCGGCGCCGGGCTGTCGCTCGGTGAGGCGCTGATGAGGACCGGCGCTACCGACTTCCTCGCCACCTTGATCGTGCCCATCATCGACGGTCCGCCGATGATCGTCAGCCTGCTGCTGCTGGTGTACGTGTCGGCGCTGCTCACCAACGCCATGAACAACACCACCATCGCGGCGGTCTTCACCCCGGTCCTGATCACGGTGGCGGCGGGGATCCCGGGCTCGGACCCCGTCCAGCTTGTGTTGCCGGTGACGCTGGCCACCACTTTCGGGTACTCGCTGCCCTCGGCATCGGGCCGCATGGCCCTGGTGGCGGCGAGCGGGATCGTGGATCGCGGACGGATGATGTCCGTCGGTCTGATCATGACTCTGGTGAGCTCGGCGGTGCTGGGGCTGCTCTTCTGGGCGCTGACCGCGGCCGGTTTGGTGTAGGAGGACGTATGAAGGTCCTGTTGTACGGCGCGGGACGGATCGGCAGCCGGGTGCTGTGCCAGCTGCAGAAGAACCCGAAGATCGAGACCTTCGTCGTGGATCCGCGCGGCAACGACTGCGAGGCCGTGGAGCGCGGCATCATCGACGCGGTGGACATGGAGGAGACCCTCACCCCCCTGAATCTCGCTGCCGTCATCGAGGAGGTTCGACCCGAGCTGGTCCTGTTCGCCACCGCTTCCGAGGATCTCGGCCTCGGCAACGCGCCGGGGGTGGGTCTGATGATGGATGCGCTGCGCGAGGAGATCGAGGCGCTCTCCGAGGTGCCCGTCCTCGAGGTCGCGCGGCGCATGGGCTCGGTGCGCGGGGGCTGAGGCTCCGACAGTCTCGGACGCGGTCGGACGGCAGGCGAGCACCCGATCAGAGCCCGAAGGGATAGGTTTCGGGCACTGCTTCCAGATCCGCGGTCTCAAGCGGCGCTACTGCGGTGGTCCGACCGAGGAAGATCCACTCGTCGAACTGGCGCGGCAGCACCGCCTGGAAGTAGTGGCTCGCGAGCTCGGTCTCCGGGCGGTAGATGACGCCGATGGCGCGTTCCAGGCGCGGCTCCTCGAGGCGCTCGCGCAGCTCGGAGTCGGCGAGCGGCAGCACGAAGGCGTCGTATCCGGTGTCGAACGACAGCCGCTCATAGCTCTTCTCGTGGGACGGACGGACCTCCTTGACCTCCATCGGACCATCCCAATTCGATGCGGCGGCGACGGTTCCGGTATGCGTCCCGAAGCCCACCAGGTAGGCGCCGTCTCCGTACTCCTGCCGGCACAGCTGGCCGACGTTGTGCTCGCCCCGAGCGCCCATCTCGGTGGCTCGTGCATCGCCGATGTGGGAGTTGTGCTCCCAGACCACGGCCCGCGACCCCGGACCGTAGAAGGAACGCAGGGTCTGCAGGGTCTCGAACATGTGGCTGTCGCGAAGATTCCAGGATTCACGCGACCCCCGGTACATCACCCGGTAGTACTGCTCCGCGTTCCTCACCAGGCGCGCATTCTGCACCGCATCGAGAAACCTGCGGCCGTCCTGACCGCCGTCCTCCAGGCGCCGTTGCAGGAGATCCGCCAGGTTCGCCACGACCTCTGCCTCGCAGTCGTCGTAGCGGCCGCTGACGGCCGCCCTGCCGTAGGCCCCGGGGTCCCGCTCCCACGGCTCCAGGCAGCCGTACCGCTGCCGGGCGACCTCGGCCGCCTCCGGGTCGACGTCGTCGAGGTAGTCGAGGACCGCGCCGATGGAGGTGTAGAGGCTGTAGAGGTCGAGGCCGTAGAAGCCGACCCTCCCCTCGGGCTCCTCGATGCCCGCATTGTGGTCCCGCAGCCAGTCGACGAACTCCCGGAACTCCCGGTTG
This sequence comes from Chondromyces sp., assembly GCA_035466375.1. Taxonomy (GTDB): domain Bacteria; phylum Acidobacteriota; class Thermoanaerobaculia; order Thermoanaerobaculales; family Sulfomarinibacteraceae; genus Sulfomarinibacter. The sequence goes on along the minus strand of DATIVB010000203.1, from coordinate 6,608 downwards.
CGCCACATCCAGGTCGGAAAGCGCGCGAAGGCAGTCCAGTCGCGAACCGCGCCTTCGCGTCGGCGCACCCAATCGTCGATCCGCGCCGCATCCGGCCAGTCGGCCTCCACGGCGACCATCTGGAAGCCGCGCCGCTCGACCAACGCCCGGGTGATGCGCGCCCGCAGGCGGTAGAACTCGGAGGTGCCGTGGCTCGCCTCGCCGAGCAGGACGACGCGCGCGTCCCCGATCCTGTCCAGGATGGCCTCGACGTCGAGCTCGAGACCGTCGAACGGCTCGGCGTGCCGCCGCATCAGCTCGTGGGCGGTGGCGGGGGACGCAGTCGCCGCAGGACCCGGGTTTCCCGACTCCCGCCAGCCCTCCTCGCCGATCAGCGGCACGAATCGGACAGGTTCCAGCTGCTCCTCCTCGAAGCCGCCGTCGGTCCGCGTGACGCGGACCAGGCGCTGCTCGAAGCGGGTGGGTCCGACCGGGATCACCATGCGACCACCGACCGCCAGCTGTTGCCGCAGGCTCTCCGGCACCTTCGGTCCGGCGGCCGCGACCACGATGGCGTCGAACGGGGCCTCGTCGGGCCAGCCCTTCGTACCGTCGCCGTGCAGGATGTGCACATTGCTGTAACCCAGCTTCTCGAGCCGCTCCCGCGCCGCTTCGGCGAGCTCCCCGTGGCGTTCGATGGCGAACACCTCGCCGGCGATCTGGCTGATGACTGCGGCCGCGTAGCCCGAGCCGCCTCCGATCTCCAGCACGCGGTCGCCCGGTTCGAGATCGAGCGCGTCCACCATCGAGGCCACGATGAAGGGCTGCGAGATGGTCTGCCCGGAGCCGATCGGCAAGGGGCCGTCCTCGTAGGCGTAGTCGGCGAGCTCGGCCGGAAGAAAGGCCTCACGCGGAACCTCCCGCATGGCGTCGAGCACCCTGCCGTCGCGAATCCCGCGCGCCTCGATCTGGTGCCTGACCATCTTCCGCCTTTGCGTCTCGAAGCTCGTCATGGCGTCACCTCAATCCGTCGGGCTGCGCTACCGTGACCCGATGCCCCCTGCCGCTCGCGGCGAGCGTGCCGAACGAATCCGGCCCGCCGCAACGGCGGCGGCCGGCCCTGCCGACGGGGATCAGCAGCGCAGCCCCGGGGCCGGGCTACTCGTCGTTGGAGAACAGATAATCGCCACCTTTGGCGTGGTGGTGGCAGGCGATGCAGCCCTTGTCCGCACCCTTGGCGATGCGGCGAGTTCTCGTCGGTTTGACGGCGGCCTCAGCTCACGACCGTCTCGTGCCCGGCGTTCTTCCACCCTTCGATGCCGGCCGGGACCCGCTTGACCTTGCGGTATCCCATCTGCTCCAGCTGTCGGGCTGCGTTCGTGCTCTTCGGGCAGTCCTCGTCCTTGCTGTAGACGAGGATCTCGCGGTCCTTTTCGACGAGACCTTCGACCCGTTCCCTCAAGGCCGTCTCGGGCACTGATTTGGCATGCGGGATGTGGCCCTTCTCGAAGGCCTCGTCGCCGCGAGCGTCGAAGAGCAGCAGCTCACCCTTCTTGCTCTCGATCTTGTCCATGAGCTCCTTGACACCGATCGTTTCCATGTTCGACCTCCATTCCGGGAATTTCCTTCGGATCTCGTGTCCGATCGGATCCATGTTCGGGCGCCCGGCCCCGCGTCGGGTATCGGGTCGGACCCGACTACGATGCGGGGAAAACACTCTCCCCGTAACCTCAGGAGCACCTCCGGGTCTGGATCCGGGTGCCCCTGCGGGAGCCGGCCCCCGGTCGGGAGACGATCGCTGCGCGGACAGCGGTCTTAGGGGAATTCCCCTGCCGGCGCTCAGTCGCCCACCTGACGCGGCGACGACGCCGACAGCACTACGCTGTTCCAGGAAGCTCTCCATGGTGCTCACCGACCTCATCGTCGCCTTCGTGATCGCCACCGTCCTGGTGGCCTTTCTCGGGGCGGGCCTCCGCCGCCAGCCCTTCGGGGCCATCCTGGTGGCCATGTTCGTGGTTCTGTTTCTCGCCACATGGGCCGGCGGGGCGTGGATGACGCCCATCGGGCCGCGGCTCGCCGGTACCGCAGTCCTGTCCTTCCTCGTCGTCGGGCTGCTCACCGCGCTGCTGATGGTGGCGTTCATCCCCCGCTACCCGCCGCGAACCAGGGGCGAGGCGCTGCGCCGGCAGGATGCTCGGCGCGAGGCGGCCGCCTTCGTCAACGTCTTCTTCTGGTTGGTCGTCGCCATCCTGCTGGTGGCGATCGTGGTCCGCTATGTCTGACTCGTGTCGCCGGCGTCGGGCTGACTCGCGGCAGCGCTGCCGATCCGGGTTGCCGAGCCTCGAGCGCGAGAGATTACCGGGAGGCTGCCGTGCGGCTCAGGTCGACATCGCCGGTCTTTCTTGACGGGGAGGGGTTCGCCCGAACCTCGGTCATCGTCGAGTGCTCGGCCGAGGAGCGGAGGCTTCTCGAGTGCCTGCTCGACGAGTACCACCCCAACGTCGACGTCTTCTCGCTCCGCGACCGGGCGCCAAACCTCGTCGAGCTCGGAGTCCAGCTCGAGTCTGCCCGACGCCGCGACGCGCACGGTTTGCTGCGGCGCAGGCTCCGCAGCCTCGTCGAAGAGCTGCGCGAGCCCGAGCCGCGGGAGGTCTCGCTACCGGTACCGAGCTCTCAGGCGATTCGCCCGCCCGCGGCCTCGCACCGCGGTGCCCCCGTCCCTCAGTCGGCCTCCTCGGAGGCCGCATCTCCGATCCCGTACATCGGCAGCCAGAAGCTACCCAGTCCGTAGACCAGCACCACGGCCATCGGCCCGATCACGAAGCCGCTCAGACCGAAGGTCAGGAGCCCGCCGATCAGGCTCAGGAAGAGCAGGAAGCTCATCCACGCCCCGCGGTCGTCGAGCTTTTTCACGATGGACTTCCTGACCCGGTCGATAGCTCCCGCACCGACCAGGCTCGCCACCCCCAGCACCACCGCCGCGAAGGGGTGACCTCCGGTCCACAGGATGACGGCCAGCGGTAGCCACACGATGGTGACCCCGACCAGCGGCAGCAACGAGATGAAGGCGCCGAGGATCGCGATCAGGGGAAGGCTGAAGCGATCGAAGCCCACTGCCCTGTCGACGGACCACGCCACGAGGCCGAGCATGACACCCTTGGCGACCGCGGTTGCCGCGGTGTCGGTGACCAGCCGCAGCACGATGTCGCGGTGCCGGTCCACCATCCGCTCGCGCTGCTCGTCGTCGAGGGGCGAAAAGCCCAGCAGACGATCCACAAGCTGCGGCCCCTCGGCGATGAAGAAGGCGAGCGAGATCAGGGCCAGCGCCACCTCGGCGATGCGGCCGGTGCCGCGGAAGAGGAACCCCACCACCGCGGGCCCGAAACCACGCGCCTCGCGCAGCAGCTCCATGATGCGGTCCGCGATACCGGCCCGGTCGAGACCGAGCTTCGGGTACATCGCATGCAGCTGCTCGACCTGGTCGACGAGCAGCTCGCGCAACCGGCTGGTCTGCTCCTTATCGTCGGCGATGATCCCCACCGCCAGGTTGGCCACGTCGACGAGCGAGCCGGTGGTGGAGACCAGGAGTATCACCACCGGCGCCACGATCACGGCCACGATGACCAGGGCGGCCGCCACGCCGACGATCTGCCTCAGTTCGTGCCCCGAAAGCCTGGGCATGAGTCGATTCACGAGGGAGGTGAGCGGCCGTGAGAGCACCGGCGCGGTCAGCAGGGCGAGGGCGGCGGCCAACAGAATGGGTTCGAGCAGCGGCCGGTAGACGACCGCCAGCAGCCACGCCGCCGCCACCACCAACGCCAGCATCACAACGTGCGGCAGCCACGCCCGGATCAGTTCCTTGAAGTCGACGGTCATAGCAATGCGCCTCGTCGCTGCGCCATCCCGGACACTGCGGTCGGCGCGGCGGCGACGGTCGGATCGGTGTCGGTCACTGCCATGCTCCTACACTCGGCGCCGCTGCATGCCTTCGGCCAGGCGCTCGACGTCGTCCCGGTGGCAGAGCTCGGTCCCCGGGGTCAGTACCGCAGCCGCGCCCGCCGCGACGCCGAATCGCGTCGCATCGACGTCGGAGTCGCCGCGCGCCAGTGCGAGCACCAGGCCCGCAACGGCGCTGTCGCCCGCACCGACCTTGCTGCGGACCCGGACCGTCGGCGCCTTGACGTGTCGGCCCCCCTCCCGGTTCACCACCACTGCGCCGCCGCTGCCCATGGAAACCACCACGAGGCGGGCTTTGCCGTCCTCCACCAGGCCGGCGGCGATCTCCTCGAGGTCGTGATCGTCCTCGATGTCTCGGCCCGCCAGCCCGGCGAGCTCGCGCAGATTCGGTTTGATCAAATCGACGCCTTCCTCGAGCGCGCGCTCCAGCGGCGGACCGCTGGTGTCGACGACCAGCTTCGAGCCCTGCTCCCGGCAGCGGCCGGCGAGCCGCGCGTAGCTGTCCTCCGGCGCACCGGGCGGCAGGCTGCCGCTGGCGACCACGTAGTCCGGCGAGCCCTCGAGCACGGCCTCGAAGGCGCGCTCGCAGTCCCCCTCCCCGATCTCGGGGCCGGGCATGACGAAGCGGTACTGCCGGTCGGCCGAACGATCGGAGATGGTGATGTCCGCACGGGTCCTGCCGTCGATCTCGATCCGCCGCCGGGACACGCCCTCGTCGGCGAGCAGCTCGTCCAGCAGCTCGCCGTTGGCGCCGCCGGCGAGATAGACGGCCTCGACCTCGCCGCCGAGCTCGTGAACCACCCGCGCCACGTTGATGCCGCCGCCGCCGGGGTCGCGGCGCAGGTTGTCGGCGCGCAACTTCTCATCGGGCGAGACGCGCTCCACACTGGCCGTGAGGTCCAACGCCGGGTTCAAGGTCAGGGTTGCGATCTTCACGATCCTCCTCCGCGATCGGTCTCGCCCCGCCCCGACCATACCGGCGGTGTGCGGCCGCCGCCTCGGGGCGATCCTCGAGATGCCGATCGGGGCACTCCCGGTCCGGCGCGGCAGTGCACCCCGACCGGGAGACGAGCTGCCGGCGGGTGCGCTCTGCTGCCGGTCTTCCTTCCGGTCCCGAAGCGCGGTGGCGGGGGGCGGCGCGCAACCGGCGGCGCAGTCTCCCGGTGGGTGCCACGATCGGGTACTCTTGCCGCACCATGCGTCCTTTGGATCAGACGGTGCTCGAGCGGGATGTGCTGCTGAAGGGCGTCTGGGAAGGTCTCGGCACGCCCACCTGTTCGGTCACCGGCGGCTACGTGCGCGACCGTCTGCTGGGACGCGAGACCTTCGACCTCGACCTGGTGCTGCCCGGGGACCTCGAGACGGTGCGTGGTCCGGCGCGGCGGCTCGCCGGAGGGCTCGACGCCACGGCCCACGTCCTCGGCCGCGACGAGCGTCGGGTGTGGCGGATCGAGAGCCCGGGGCTCAAGGTCGAGCTGTGGCCGCTCGGAGAGCTGACCCTCGACGCCGACATCCGACGGCGGGACTTCACGGTCAACGCCCTCATGTGGCCGTTGCCCTCGGGCCCGCTCGACGACCGCGTGGGCGGGGTGGCCGACCTCGAAGCGGGCACCCTTCGCGCGGTGTCCCGCCGCAACCTCGAGGACGACCCGGTGCGGCTGGTGCGGGCGGCACGCTTTCTCGCACAGCTCACCCGCTTCGAGCTCGAGCCGCGGAGCCAACGGTGGGTGCGCGACCTGGCTTCCCGGGTCGCCACGGCGCCACGCGAACGCATCGGGCAGGAGCTCAGCAAGCTGGTGACCTCCGCCGCCGCCGTGCGCGGATTCGAGGCCCTGCTCGACCTCGACCTGCTGGAGCCCTCCGCGCCCGATCCGAAGAGCTGCGACCGGAGATGGATGAAGGCCAACCTCGAGGCCGCCGCCCGGATGCGGGCCGCCGCCCACCCGCAACGGGCGGCACTCGCGGCGGCGGGCGAGGCAGCGCCCCTCGCCCTGTTGCTTCGCGCCTGGGGCTCGCCGCAGCCCGACACCGTCGCCTCCTATGCCTGGCCGCGGACCCTCCGCCGCCACGCCGCCCGCGCCGCGCAGATGCTCGAGGATGCACTGGCGGTCGTGGACGCGCCAACCCGGGATCGCCGCCTCTTCATCCACCGCGCCGGCGCTTCGTTCCCGACGGTGCTCGCCCTCGCCGCCGCCGTCGAGCCCGGCCGCACCTGGGCCCGCTGGTGGCGGCTGTGGCTGGCCCGCGGTCCCGAGCTCGTGGAGCCCGAGCCGCTCCTCTCGGGGGAGGAGATCGCGGCCCTGCTGCGGATCGCGCCCGGCCCGGACCTCGGCCGCGCCGTCGACGCACTCACCGACGCCCGGGTGCGGGGCGAGGTGCGGACGAAGCGGGGCGCCGAGCGGTGGCTGAGGCGATTCGCCGAGGAGACGTCGGAACGTTAGAACGTTGAAACGTTCGAACGTTGCACGTTCCCACCCGCCCCCCGGCGTGAAAGGTGGAGGGAAGACTCGGTTCATCCGGAATTGCATGGGATGGAGGCATCGGATAGGACCCGTGCCCGGATTCAGGCTCAGTGACAGTGGCAGATGACAGTGACAGTCTCAGTGGCAGTTTCAGTGACAGTTTCAGTGTCAGAGAGCAGCGACCGCGACAGTGGCAGTGGCAGTGGCAGT
>DATIVB010000202.1:0-1823 GCA_035466375.1 Chondromyces sp. | reverse complement strand
GGCCGGTCGGCGCTCTCTTGGAAACCTGAGGCGCTCCGTGTAATGTGCCGTGACGCGATTGGGGGACGATGCCGACTCACGACCGCAAGGCTGCCATTTCTCTCGACGAGGCGAGGTACCGCGCCGGAATGCAGGCGTTTCCCCAGGCCACGGGTGACAACGGGCTCCTACGGGTCGGCCTCGAACCGGAGTTCTTCCCGATCTTCCGGGGCCGCGACGGCCGCCCGGCGGGGCGCCTGCTGCTCTCGCAGCCCGGAGGGTCCGGCGTTCTGGAGATCGTCGACGATCTCGCCGCCGAAGATGATCGCATCCAGGCCCGTGTCGGAGCGCTGCTCGGGCCGGTGGAGTACCCGATCGCGGGCGGCGGCCGTCTGACCTTCGAGCCCGGAGCGCAGGTGGAGCACTCCACCGCCGTCTATCCCACCGTCGCCACTGCGATCGACGACGTCGACGATGTGATGCGGCGCCTGCGGCGGGCCTTCCGGCGGCACGCGGTGGAGCTCGCAGCGCTCGGAATCGACATCTGGCACGACGTGGACACCGTGCCGCAGCAGCTCCGCGCCGGGCGCTACACGGCGCAGGCGGCTTACTACCGGCAGAGGGGCCACTGGGGCGCGGTGATGATGCGTCACACCGCGAGCCTGCAGATCAACCTCGATCTCGGGGCCGAGGGTGTGTGGCAGGAACGGTGGCTGCTCGCCAACCTCATCAGCCCCTTGATGATTGCGACCTTCGCCTGCAGCCCAGGCCCCGACATGGTCTGCACGCGGGCGCGCGCGTGGCAGGAGCTCGACCCGACCCGGAGCGGCTATCCGAGGACCCTGGTCGACGGCTCGAGCGAGGATCCGCGCCACCACTGGGGCCAGGCGGCGCTCGAGGCCGATGTCATGCTCTTCCGGGTGAACGATATGCACTACGAGCCGGGCTCGCCCGGCTGCAGTTTCGCGGAGTGGGTGCGGGAGGGCCACCCGCGATTCGGGTGGCCGACCGCCGAGGATCTCGAGTACCACCTCACGACGATGTTCTTCGACGTCCGCCCGCGCGGCTTCCTCGAACTGCGCGCCGGCGAGGCGCTGCCGGGCCAGTGGCGGGCGGCCCCGGTGGCGATGACCGCGGCGCTGCTCTACGACGAGGCGGCGCGCACCCGCGCCCTCGCCCTGCTCGAGGGCCGCCGCGCTCAGCTGCCGGAGCTGTGGCACCGAGCCGCGAAGGACGGCGTGCGCGACCCCGAGCTGCGGCAACTGGCGTGCGCGCTGTGGTCCATTTCCCTCGACGGGATGCGGGCGCTGCCCGACGCCGCCATCGGCGCGGACAACATCGCCGCCACCGAGAGCTTCCTCGAGCACTTCACGGCGAGCGGGCGGATGCCGGGCGATGACCTGCTCGAGCTCGACGCCGAGGACCCGGCCCGCGCCCTCGACTGGGCGAGCGGATAGCCGTCCAACCACCCATTTCGGATTTCGGATTTCGAATTTCGGATTTGCCACCCTCCCGCCAAGTCCGGGTGAAGAGGTGAGGAGGTCAAGAGGTGAAGAGGTCAAGGGGTGAAGGGTGAAGCCCACCCGCCCCCACCGATCGGCGGATCCCCCACCCCTCACTCTTAACTCTTAACCCTTAACCCTTAACCCTTGACCGTAAACCCGGCTCTGTGCCCTCTGTGCCTCTGTGGTTCAATGAACTCCTCGAATCGATCCATGTGAACGACCCGGAGGTGGCCATGCCGCGGTCGCGCCGCCGGCTCACCGCCACTGCCACTGCGACTGCCTCTGCCACTGAAACTGTCACTGAGACTGCCACTGCCACTGCCACTGTCATCTGCCACT
>DATIVB010000201.1:0-1533 GCA_035466375.1 Chondromyces sp. | reverse complement strand
GCCGGCTCGAGGCGGCGGGCTTCGGCGTCGATTACGTGGAGCGCCGCGAGGGGCGCGTCCTAGCGGCGGTGCGGCTCGGGAAGGTGAGGTTGATCGACAATGTCGAAGCCTAAAGTCCTGCTCCAGATCACCGGCTCGATCGCGGCCTTCAAGGCCGCCGCCCTGACCTCGCTCCTCAGCCAGGACGGCTACGAGGTGCAGTGCGTGCTGAGCGACGGCGGGCGGCGGTTCATCGGCGAGGCGACCCTGGAGGGCCTCAGCGGCCGGAAGGTGCTCGGCGACCTCTGGGAGCGGGGCCGCGCCCTCGACCACATCAGCCTCGCCGACTGGGCCGACCTGATGCTGGTCTACCCGGCGTCCGCCAACCACGTCACGCGGCTGCGCGCCGGCCTCGCCGACGACCTCATCGGCTGCCTCTTCCTGGCCAACAACTTCCGCACGCCGTACTGGCTGGCGCCGGCCATGAACAGCCACATGTTCGCGCACCCGGCGGTGGCCGAGGCCCTCGCGACCCTCGCCGCGTGGGGCTGCCGGGTGCTGCCCACCGGGGAGGGTCGCCTGGCCTGCGGCACGGTCGGCTACGGGCGCCTGCTCGAGCCCGAGGCGACGGCGGCGCTGATCCGGGAGGCCCTGGGATGAGGGTGCTGCTCACGGCCGGCGGCACCGAGGAGCCGATCGACTCGGTGCGGCGCATCACCAACACCTCGAGCGGCGCCACCGGCGCAGCGCTCGCGGCGCACTTCGCGGAGCGCGGCGCCGAGGTGGTGCTGCTGCACGCCGAGCGCGCCGCGGCCGGCATGCCCGATGTCGAGCGGGTCGGCTTCGTGAGCTTTGCCGAGCTCGAGGCGGCCCTGCGCCGCCTGCTCGGCGAGCGGCGCTTCGACGCGGTCGTCCACCTCGCCGCGGTCAGCGACTACGCGGTCGGCTCGGTGGAGGTCGACGGCCGGCCGTGGGGCGGGGGGTCGCGGGCGAAGATCCCCAGCGGCCGCGAGGTGGTGGTCCGGCTGCGGCCGAACCCCAAGCTCATCGATAGCCTCAGGGCCTGGTCCTGCAACCCGGAGGTCGTCATCGTCGGCTTCAAGCTCACCGACGATCCCGACCCGGCGGCCCGCGACGCCGCGGCGCGCGCGCTGCTCGACCGCGGCGCCGCCGACCTCGTGGTCCACAACGATGTGCGGGAGATCGACGGCGCGCGGCACGCGGCGACGATCTCCGGCCGCCGGGGGGCCTTGGCCCGCACCGAAACCAAGCGGCAGCTGGCGGAGGAGCTCTACCTTCTGCTGGCAGACGGAGGTCCCCGATGAAGCTCTGCCTCGACGTCGGCAACTCGCAGATCTACGGCGGTCTCTTCTCGGGCGACCGGCTGGAGGTGCGGTTCCGCAAGCTCACCCCGCGCGGCGCGTCGTCCGACGAGCTCGGGATCTTCTTCCGCCAGGTGGTGCGCGAGAACGGCCACGACCCGGCGGACATCTCCGGGATCGGCTTCTGCTCGGTGGTGCCGGACATCAACCACTCGCTGGTCAACGCCTGCCG
>DATIVB010000200.1:0-2346 GCA_035466375.1 Chondromyces sp. | reverse complement strand
CGGAGCTCGAGGAGGTCCTGATCGCCGCGGCGCCGCCGTTCGCCAAGCTCGCGAACCCCGTGCTTCGCCGCACCATCGCCCGGGTCACCTCGCTCGAGCGCGCCGCCCAGGTCGGCGGGATCCCGGTGCGGGATCTGGTGCTGCGCCTGCGCGAGGCGGCCGGTCTCGCCACGGCCGCCGACGATCTGCCGGCGGACGAGGCGGCGCAGCCCGCCGATGGGCCCGCACCGTGGGTCGACGCCGCCCGGGTGCGCTGGACGGTGGACGCCGACGCGCTGCTCGAGAACGGCACCCAGCCGATCTCCGAGGTCCAGCGCCGCGCACTCGCCCTCGAGGGCGACGAGCTCGGGCTGATCCGCAGCTCCTTCCGGCCGGCGCCGCTGATCGAGTTGCTCGAGGGGCAGGGCTTCCGCACCGCGGTGGTGCGCTCGGGCGACGGCTTCGCCACCTTCGTCGGCCGAAGACCGTAACCCCGCCGCGGCGGCGCCCCGCGTGGCCTCCGGAGCGCTATCATCGACCCGTCCTATGAACGGGGAGTCCGATCCGGTCCGATCCGACGGCCGAGCGCGGGCGCGCACAGTCCGCTCGCGGCTGCTGCTGATACTCCTGGCGGCCGCGTTGCTGCGGCTGCTGCTGCTCGCCGACGTCCTGGCGTCGAGCTCCGACTTCCTGGTGCAGGACCCGGTGGAGGTGCGCGCCGGAATCAGCGATCCCGGGCGGCCGTACATGAACACCTTCGGCTTCGAGGCCTCCAACATCGCCTACGCCCTGGTGTGCACGGGCGAGGGCTACGCGAGCCCCTTCGGCGGCGCCACCGGCCCCACCGCCTGGATCGCGCCCGGCGTGGTCGCGCTCTACGCCGTCGCCTTCGTTCTCGGGGGGTGCTTCACGCCGGCGTCGATCCTCATCGCCTTCGCGCTCGCTCTCGCGGTGTCGATGGCAACCACTGTTGTGGTGTACGGCATCGGCCGGCGGATCGGCGGCACCGCGGCGGTGGGCCTGCTGGCGGCGCTTGCCTTCGCCCTGCTGCCCTTCGAGGCCTGGATCTTCCACGTCAACGGACACCTCGACTTCAACCTCCAGGTGGCGTGGTTCGCGCTGCTTCTGCTCGCCGTGTTGCGGGCGCACGACGCCCCCCGCCCGCGCCGCTTCGTCGAGCTCGGCCTGGTGTCCTCCGTGGCGGCGCTCTTCAACCCCGGATTCGTCCTCTGCACCGCGGTCGCGCTGCCGTTCCTCGTCCACCGGCTGCAGGCGCGCGAGATCGCGCGCCTGGCCGCGATCGTGCTCGTGGTGCACGCCGTCGTCGTGGGCCCCTACGTCGGTTGGCAGAGCCGGCGCCTGGGCGGCTTCGTACCTGTGAAGTCGAACGGGGCCTTCGAGCTCGCCCTCGGCAACACTGCCGGCAGCGACGGCGTGCTCAGCGATGCCGTGTTCGCGGCCGCCCACCCGAGCCAGAACGCCGCCGAGTTTCTCCGCTACCGCGAGCTCGGCGAGATGGCCTACGTGCGCCGGGCGCTCGCGACCTTCACCCGCGACTTCCAAACGGCGGAGTTCCTCGGCGCCACCACGCGGCGCGCCTACCAGTTCTTCCTCGCCTACGAGCTCAAGCCGTGGGACCGTTCGAAGCTCGCCGTGGCCGTCAAGTCTGCGTTGTGGAAGCTGCCGGCGCTGTCCCTCCTGCTGCTGCTCGTGCTGCGGCGGGGCCGGCTCGCGCGGCTCGAGGTCCTCATGCTCGTGTTCACCCTCGCCTACACCGCGCCCTACCTGCTCACCGGGGTCATGGAGCGCTACCGTCTGCCCATGGTGACGACGGTGTCGGTGCTGCTCGCCCTGGCGGCGGTGGAGATCGGCCGGCGAGCTCAGAGGCGGCTCGCCCGATAACGGGAGAAATCACCCGGCTGCCGCCGGGAGGCGCCGGCGGCGATGGATCGCAACGGCGCAGCCGGCCGCGGTCGTCGCGAGCGCTGCCAGGAGACCCATTCCCAGCAGGTCGTGGGCGAGGCCCACCGAGGTGGTGAAGGCGGCGGCGAGGAAGCCCCCGGCCAGCAGGAGGCACAGGGCCTCGACCGGCATCCGCACTTCCGGCCGGAGGCCGATGACCCAGAACAGCGGCGGCACCAGGAGCAGCGACTGGTGCACGTGGGCGTGCCAGGTGAAGGCGTTGTTCGCGGCGGCGAGGCCGAGCCAGGCGAGTCCGACCACCAGTCGGTCGCCGGAGCGCAGACGGCGTGCGCAGAAGAGCCCCATGGCGGCCGTCACCACCATCCCTGCGACGGCCGCGATCCAGCCGATCACCGGCGGCGCGACGCGCCCCGCATTCAGGGCGAAGGCGCGCCAGGTGGTCAT
>DATIVB010000199.1:0-13169 GCA_035466375.1 Chondromyces sp. | reverse complement strand
CCGGCCCAGACCGGCACGTTGACCGTTTCCTTGTCCTTGATCGACACCTCGAACGGTCCGAGCTTGGCGTCGTGGGTCGTCTTGGTGTAGGTGATGCCGCCGTACACGAGCCCGATGATGCCCGCGGCGATGAGCAGGATTGCCACGATCTTGAGCGCGCTCATTCTGACTCCCTTGGCCGAGCTCCGGTGGAGGCTCCACCGGCCGCACGGGCTGGCGACTCGAAGCGGTCGAGACGCGCGTTGAGGAACTCGAGGACCCGGCTGCCCGATCTGTGTGGCCCGGGTCCCCGAGGAGTTTGTCTTCACCGGGGCGGCGGCCACCGCCGCCCCACGAGCTCGTCTCCGGCACGACGCGCTAGAGGACGCGTCGTCCAGTGAAGAGCCGGACGAGCAGGATGATCACCGCGATCACCAGCAGAACGTGGACCAGACCGCCCATGGTGGTCGAGGTGACCATGCCGAGCAACCAGAGAACGACGAGAATGACGAGAATTGTCCACAGCATCACAGACCTCCAGTACAACAGATCCTAGGATTTCTTCGTGCCGACGGTGAGCTCGTTGTTCACGTCCTTGACACCACTCGTGTCGCGGGCGATGCGCTCCGCCTCACTCTTGATGGCTTCGGAGCTGACTCGTCCGATGAGCGTCACGACTCCCTGCGAGGAGCTCACGTCGATGTCCCCTGCCTTGATCTCCGAGTTGGTAATGAGCTTCGACTTGAGCTTCGAGCTGATCATCACGTCGTCGATCCAGCTGCCGACCGTTCTCTCGCCGACGGTGAGCTCATTGACGACGCCTTCGACGTCCTGCGTGCGCCACGCGATGCGCCCGGCCTCTCGGCGAGCCTCCTCCGTCTCCACGACGCCGGTCAGGTAGACGACGCCCTCCCGGGTCTGGACCTCCACCTTCCGCGCCTTGACAGTCTCGTCGGCCTGCAGCGACGCCTCGATCACCGAAGTGATCGCGGAGTCCGCCTGCCGCGTGTCCTTGGGCACCATCGAGGAGGCGCACCCGGCGAGCGCCAGCAGGCCGACACAAACCACCGATCCTGCCACCACGACTACTCCACGTTTCATGCTCATGAGATTCCGTCCTTTCTTGAACGTGCCTTGAATCTAATCCTCGAGACTCCCGTTGGTAAGCGCACTTACTACCCACGAACGAAACTGGGGGATGGGTAGAAACTACCCCGGCGCTGCCACGACCGGAGAGGAAGCCCCGGTACCCGGCGAGCGCCATTCCCGCGCTCGCCGGGTCACCTATCGTTCCTGGACGTATTTCCGATTGCGGGCCGCCGCCCGGGTGAACGTCTCTCGTTCGCCGGCCTCGTCAGGGCCATTCGGCAGGCGGCCGCCGGGCCCCTCCAACCGCACGCTCTGCTCGGTGAGCCAGGCGAGGATGGCCTCGTCGCTCGCGTCCCTCCCGGGCGGTCGCGGGCACATGTCCGTTCGCTCGTCCCCGGTAGCGTCGGCCGATCCGGCCATCTGGAGCTCCTGCTCCGCGTGCCAGTAGAGCTGCTCGGCCAGGTCGCACGCTCGCTCGCGCAGCGCGTCATTTCGCGCCTTCAGCTCCAAGTTCTCGCGCTGGACTCCGTCGAAGCCGCCAGGCACGGAAGCTCTGCTCGACGCCAGGGACAAGCCACCGATGACGACCGCGACGACGATGCCGAAAGTCCCCAGAGCCCGCCGAAGAACACGTGGGCTGAAGGCGAGGTGGTGAAATCTACCGCCGCGCCCTTGCCACTGCAGCTCCAGGGAGCATCGCTGCTTTGCCGCCCTCGCGACGAAAGCCGGAGGGCCATGCGGCTCAGTCATCGACGACGAAGGTGACCATCATGTTGACCTGGTACTCCGTGATGAGCCCTTCCTTCACCCGCACCTGCTGCTCTTTGATCCAGGCGCTTTTCACGTTGCGAAGGGTCTTGTTCGCCCTCGCGATGCCGTGCTCGATGGCATCCTGGAAGCCCTTGCTCGAGGTCGCGCTGATCTCGGAAACTTTTGCTATCGACATCTCATCCTCCTTCTTTGTCGTTCGATCCATTTGCGGTGCTCCCAACGACTTCGCGGGTGAGCGGGGATGCCGCCCGCGCGACGTAGCGGCCTGGAGCTTGCGGTCCGAGCCGTTGCCGAAGACCTCGGGATGATTGCCCGGCGCGCGTCCGCTACCTCCGCCGGGAGATCAGGTGAATGATCGCCACGAAGAGCGCGGCGCCGATAATCGACCACAGGACCGGGAACGGATGGCCACCGATGGTGACCATGAAGGGCTCCGGCAGCTTGAGCATCCCGGCCACCCAGGGCCCGAGCAGCGCGCCGATGAAGCCGAGGACGATCGAGACGATCAGACCGCCGCGGACGCTCCCCGCGATAGCCTGTCCGAGGGCGCCGCACACCGCGGCGATCACGATCAGAATCAGGAGGGCCGGGATTGAGATCGACATGACGCTTTCCTTTCCAAGTCGAGAATCAGTGTCTTGGCAGTGCACCGGGTGCATGGCGGTTTCGGAAGGTTAATCGTTGACTTCAGGCGTTCCGAAGTTGAGCTGCGGGAAGTGGGTGCGCAGCGCCTCCATGACCGCGAGGACAGCCTCGTTGGACCCCGAGTCGCGGCGGACGTCCTGGAACTTGTAGAGGTCGCCCTTCACGATCTGGAAGTTGATCTGATGGCAGAAGTTCCCGGAGGACCGTGCTTCACACGTGAACCACACCTTTTCGATGCCCGAGATCTCGAACTTGAAGCTCTTCTTCGAGCCGCGACCATCCTTCCAGCTCAGCGTGTCGCCATCCATGACCAGGCGGCCCGGGCGGTCCTTCGAGAGGAACCCGAAAAGTCCCTTCTTCACGAAGACCAGGTCGTCGAAGACCAGATCGTCGGGAGGGCCGGCAACGGCTTTGGTCGGCGAGTCGGGGGCCCCGGTGCTGGTCGCCATCAGGGCTGCGATCATTGTCTCCTGGGCGCCGTTCTGCTTCAGGTAGAGCAGGTCATTGACCGAGAGGTTGTATGCCTGCTCGGACTGCCTGATCTGCTCGGCGATGATGGACTCCGACATTCCCGACTTGATCAGGCGCACGAAGTCGATCAGGCGGGGATCGTCGGGCTGGAGCGATACGGGCGCCGGTGTGGGCGCCGGGAGGCGGTTCCAGACCGCGGTGATGACCGCCTCCGGCACGCCGGCGTTGCGCAGCGTGACGATGTCGGCGGTGGTCATTGCGACGGTGTTGGCCGGGTTGTTGATCATGGAGATGATGCCGTGAGTTGGGGCGCCGGAGCGTTGGGCCGACAGGATGGAGTCGACCGTCAGCTCGAACGCGCCCGCCGCCGCCGCGCCGAACGCCAGCAGTGCCACGCCGAAGAGAGTTCCGATAATTGAGCGTTTCATGAGATGCCTACCTTTCCTTGGGTGCCTCTCGAATCTAATCCCCTGATCGCCCGCCGTGAAGCGCACTTTCTACCCGAATGCAGTACCGCGAACTGAGTAGGAACTACGGGCTGCTCCCGGGTAGAAAGTGCTCTTTCCCGACCACGCGCCGGAGGGGTAGCATCAGGAAGATTCCGAAAAGAAAGGGGAGAGCCATGAGCACCACTACGTTGATCATCGTGATCGTTGTCCTGATCCTCCTGTTTGGCGGCGGCGGCGTGTATTGGAGGGGCCGACGCTGATCGACTCTCCTGAAGCCCCTCAGTCGCGAGAGTTCTCCGCCCTCACGGTCGTTCGTATCTGATACACCGTCAGGACACAGTCAGGACATGGCGACCGACGACCGTTCGAATCGCGCGACGTTGCGACGGTTCGCCCGGCGGGCGATGCTCGAGCGCGGCCTGGAGCCCGAATTCTCGGCTGCGGTGACAGCTGAGCTGGCGAGTCTGGGGTCGAGGTTTGAGCCCGCGTCGGGGCCGCGCGACCAGCGGTACTTGAGCTGGTCCTCGATCGACAACGACGACTCGCTCGGCCTCGCCGTGGCAAACCGTGCCAGTGTCAAGGAGTGCACATGAGCTCATCGCCGAAAGCAATCGTGATCGTCCTCGTTGTCCTCCTGGCCGTGCTCGCCACCGGGCCCGTCGCCGCTGACTGGAATGAAGGGATCGAGCTCTACAATCAGGGGCGTTTTGCCGAAGCGGCGGAGCAGTTCCAGGCAACTGTGAAGTCAAACCCACACTGGCCCGGCGGATACCTGATGCTCGGGCGCTGCCAGCTCGCGACGGACCAGTACGAAGAGGCCCTCGCCAACCTCGGAAAGGCAGCCGAACTCGGTCCGGACGACCCGGCAAACGCCACGGCCCTGGCCCGAGCGCTGATGGCGGTGGATCGCCACACAGAGGCCCGAGAGATGCTGGAGGGCATGGAACTCGAGACGCTCGACCCGGACTGGATGGTCGAGGTCGCGCGGATGCGGGCGCGTTGCCTGATTGCCGAGGATCGCGCAGGCGACGCGGTGGCGTTGTTGCAGGCCTGCCTGAGCCGTCACCCGGACCGGGCCGCGCTTCACCAGGCGATCGCCCGCGCGTACCTGGCCATGGGAGATCGTGAGGCCGCCCTCGACCACTTTGCTCGTGCCTTTGCCCTCGACCCCGACGACCTCGTGAGCGGTCGCGGGGCCGTGTCGACCGCAATGACGCTCGCAGCGGCGGCCGCCGATGGCGAGCTCACGGTGGTCGGCTACGTCCGCGCCCTCGAGAGCGCCGCGGCGCTGGCTACCGCCGCACCAGGGTACGAAAACGCTCTCATCGCCGGTGAGGCGGCTCTCGGCGCGCGCCAACGGGAGGCCGCTGCCGGCTGGTTCGCCGAAGCGGTGAAGCAACGTCCTCGGGATCCGTTGGCCAATTTCTACCTGGGCAGCACACTGGCCGCTCTCGACCGCGATGACGAGGCCATCACGCACCTCCGCGAGGCGCTCGGCGGGGCACCTGAACCCGAGCTGGCTCTGCGTATCCACGCCCAACTCGGCCATCTCCTGGCCTGCCGCCTGGAGCTCACCGAAGCGGCCCGCCAATATCAGGCGGCGGGCGACACATCGCGGGCCAGCCAGATTGACGCGTCCGCCGCCGGATTCGACCAGGCTCTGGCGCGACTGAGAACTTTGCGCAGCAACTCCGCGAAATTGGCCGGGATGGAAGCCGAGCTGGAGAATCTCGGCGATGCGAATGGAGTGGCGGCGCTGGCCGGCCAAAGGGAAACCATGAACCGCGAGATCGCCGACATCGAGGGCAACCTCTCCCAGGTGCGAGCCGCGCTGTGCAGGTAGGCCATACGTAATACGTGCAAAGAGTGCCCTTCGCGCTCCTAGATCTATCCCAGACCCTGAAGCCCTGGGCGTGTGCGGTGATCTCGACTTCTCGGGAGACGCGCAGGAGCTCCCCATCGCGCCACCACTCGAGTCGCACGTCCGCGGGGAGAGCGGACGGCTTGTTCACGAAGGGACAGCGCGTATCTCCTGATCACATCGTGGTTGCGAACATCCCGAACTCGACCTCAACCGCGATGGGATCGAGGAGCTGCCGCGCAGGGTCCACGTACTGGGTGCCACCAATGCGAACCGCCTGGGCGCGCCGCTCGGAGAGCTCCTGGTTGTGCATCTCGCTGCCTGTGCTGTCGGTTTAGCCCACCGCGACGAGGGTCGCGTCAGGGTAGCGGCCGAGGACGTCTGCGAGGCGTGTGTCGTCAATGCCGATCGAGTTGGACCTGGGACCCCGAGCCGTTCTTCCTGGCAACCTCGCCGCCTCAGAGGTTCTTGACGAGGGTCGCCACGATCAACAGGACGAGCCCGGCCGTGACCAGGAAGAACGAGTACGCGCCGAGGCCGACGACCACGCCCAACTGGCCGACGAGCCCGAGCGCGCCGAGGGCAACCGCAATCCACCACGTGATCACCTTCGGACTGCTGAGCTTCATCTTCGTCTTCATCTTCGGACCTCCCCATGACATCGACGGCGGTTGTTTTCGGCCTGACGATCGCGGTTGCCGGCCAGAGTGACCGATGCGGTCGCAGTGCAGTACATCGGGGCCACTCGCGGACTACATCCGGATCGAGCGAAGGTAGGCGATGAGGTCCTTCATCTGATCCCCGGTGGGAGCCTTGCTCTTGTGCGCGCTCGCCGACGGACCGTTCGGCTTTCCGTTCGCGATAACTGTCGCGAGTTCGGCGTCGGTCAGGTCCTGCACCACCTGGGAGCGCAGGTCAAGGATGTTGTGCTTCTTGCCCATCGCGGTGTCCCCGCCGGCGTCAGCGCCGTGGCACGACGCGCACTTCGACTTGAAGATCGATGCGCCATTCGTGGCATCTCCCAGAGCGGGCGGCTCGGGGGCCGGCTTCGCGGCAGGCTCGGAGCTCTGCGGGACGACCGCTGCGGCACTCTCCTGCAGCTGCTCGCCGCCGCGCTCCAGTGCGGCTCCGGCGGCGGCCATAGCCTGCTGCCCCTCGTCTTTGAGACCCTCGCCAACCATCTTTGCACCCTCTGCGATCTGCTGGCTGCCGTCCGGCGCCGGTGTCGCCACGTCCATCGCGCCCGGTGAGGAGGCCGGAGCAGGGGTCTTGGCGCTCGTTGTGGTGGCGGACATCTCTGGGGTCGTCTGCTGGTTGCAGGCGACGGTCGCCGCGAGAAATCCGAGAGTGGTCAGAACGAATATCCGGTTCTTCATGTCGCTTCTCCTTGTTTCCCTTCTCAAGTCACATTCCTGACGTGTCATCAGTACCGATGCAACTCTGAGACAGCGTCGATTTGAACTCACTTGGAATGTACGCTCTGGGACCCCACGCCGGGAAGCGCAGTTACTACCCGAGTGCCGGGCCGCGACCTAGGTGGAAACTACCCCCTCTTCAGCCCACTGCTGTGACGCCACCTCTCAGGGGTGAGGACGGCCTTCCGGACTTCAATCCTCCGGCTCGAACGCGTAGTTTCTTCTCAGCTCGAGGTTTCGCCCCCGGGTAGAAAGTGCTCTGTTCTGTGGAGGTGGGTGGGGGTTAGCATCGATGAAATTCCAGAGGGAAGAGAAAGAAGGCGAAAGACCATGAACCTGATCATCATCATCGTAGTCCTGATTCTTCTGTTCGGCGGCGGCGGCTACTACTGGCGGGGCAGACGGCGCTGAGCAGCTCTCCGAGACCGACTCGGGCGTGAGGCCTCTCCGCCACCGCGGTCCTGTGGACTGAGGTAAACCTAAGATGAGTGATTCTCACCGGCGATCTGCACCAAACTCTTGGGCTCTGGATACTTGCGAAAATGCTCGGAATACCATCGGGTATGCCTGTGCTTTTCGCAAGTACCAGAGCATCAAGATCTTGGCACATCTCATCCGGCGGAACCGCTCATCTTAGGGTAAAGTCAGGTCATGGCGACCGACGACCGTTCCAATCGCGCCACGTTGCGACGGATCGCGCACCGGGCGATGCTCGAGCGCGGCCTGGAGCCGGACTTTTCGCCTGCGGTAACGGCGGAGCTGGCGAGGATCGCGCCGAAGCTCGAGCCCGCGGCAGGGGCCCGCGACCTGCGGCACCTGAGTTGGTCCTCGATCGACAACGACGACTCGCTCGACCTCGACCAGCTCACCGTGGCGCAGGCGTTGCCCGGAGGCGCGTTCAGGGTGCTGGTCGCGGTTGCAGACGTGGACGCCCGCGTCGCCAGGGGGTCGGCCGTCGACGCCCACGCGCAGACCAACACGACCTCGGTCTACACGGCCGCCGAGATCTTTCCCATGCTGCCCGAACGGCTGTCCACCGACCTCAGCTCGCTCGCCGAGCAGCAGGATCGGCCGGCGGTCGTGGTCGAAATGACGATCGGAGAGGACGGCTCCATGGAGGGTGCCGACCTCTACCAGGCCCTCGTCCACAACCACGCCAAGCTCGCCTACGACAGCGTGGCGGCGTGGTTGGAGGGCAGCGGGTCGTTGCCGGAAGCGATCGCTGCGGTTCCAGGGCTGGACGCCACCCTCAAGCTCCAGGACGCAGCGGCACAAAAGCTCAGGGCGCTCCGGCACGAGCAGGGCGCGCTCGAGCTGAAGACCGTCGAGGCTCGGGCGGTGTTCGACGCGGATCGCATCCGGGACCTCGCAGCCCAGGAGAAGAACCGAGCCAGGGAGCTCATCGAAGATTTCATGATCGCAGCCAATGGCGTCACCGCGCGCTTTCTGGCAGGCAAGGGCTTCCCCTCGCTGCGCCGGGTGGTGCGGACGCCGAAGCGGTGGGAGCGCATCGTCGAGCTGGCCGCGGAGGTCGGCGAGCGGCTCCCCGCCGCACCCGACGCGCGCTCCCTCGCGCTCTTCCTGGCCCGGCGCCGGGCCGCCGACCCGCTCCGCTTCCCGGACCTGTCGCTGGCCGTGGTCAAGCTGCTCGGGGCTGGTGAGTACGCGGTCGATCTGCCGGGCCAGGCCGTGCCCGGTCACTTCGGCCTGGCGGTCAAGGACTACACCCACTCGACCGCGCCCAACCGCCGATTTCCGGACCTCGTCACGCAACGACTGGTCAAGGCCGCGCTGGCCGGGGCGCAGCCGCCCTACGGCGCCGACGAGCTCGTCGCGCTCGCCGCCCACTGCACGACTCAGGAAGACGCTGCCAACAAGGTGGAGCGTCAGGTCGCCAAGTCGGCGGCGGCGCTGCTGCTTTCCTCGCACGTCGGAGAGCGCTTCGACGCGATCGTCACCGGCGCCGCCGCAAAGGGCACCTGGGTGCGCATCTTCAAACCACCCGTCGAAGGGAAGGTGATCGAGGGCTCAGCCGGCCTCGACGTGGGCCGCCGCGTGCGGGTCCAGCTCATCCGCACTGACGTGGAGCGCGGTTTCATCGATTTCAGGCGAGTCGGCGACGCCGGCCACAACGGCTGATCGCGACTTCGGCACCTGCGCCAGAGCAGCGAAGTGCCAGCTGTGGATTCCCACAGCTAGCCGCCGTCCCGCGGGCGCCTCCTGGCAAGACCCCAGGCGAGAATCACGACCACGACAATCAGACCACCGACGAGCCAATAAAGCCCCGTCCCACCCATCATCCCAGACCATCCATCGTGCATCATGGCCGACTCCCTCGTTGGACGTCTGCCCCGGCAGCCGCCGCGTACCTTC
Source organism: Chondromyces sp. (assembly GCA_035466375.1). Classification (GTDB taxonomy): domain Bacteria; phylum Acidobacteriota; class Thermoanaerobaculia; order Thermoanaerobaculales; family Sulfomarinibacteraceae; genus Sulfomarinibacter. Next base: position 4,116 of record DATIVB010000199.1, on the reverse strand, counting down.
CGGGCTCCGCATCGAACTTTGTCTTGCAGGCAGCGCAACAGAACACGAAGGTCTGCCCCGCATGCGTGCTTGTGTGCAGGGATTAACTGTCTACGGTCATGCCACACACGGGGTCCTTTGCCATTTCAAGAGCCTCCTGTGGGACGGACTTTCTGCGTTGAGAGAACTGTAGGCGGGTCCTTCTCCTGAAGGACCCGCCTACAACCGAACCGCTCGCACGGGCTGAATTCATGCCGTCCGTCGTCAATTGGCGGAGATCTCTCCCTGGCCGATGACGATCTCGACCCGGCGATTGCTGGTTCGACCAGCGCGGGTGGAGTTGTCGGCCACCGGGCGTGTCAGACCGTAGCCGACCGCGACCATGCGCTGACCCCCGATCTCCTGCTGGGCGAGGAAATCCCTCACCGAGAATGCACGGCGCTCGGACAAACCCTGGTTGTACTGAGCGCTGCCGGTGGAGTCCGTGTGCCCCTCCACCCGCAGATTGAGCTCGGGGAGGACGAGGAAGATCCCCGCCAGCTTCGCGATCACGATCTTGGCCTCGTTCTTCAGCGTGGCCTCGTTGACGTCGAAGAGAATGTCGGGCAGGCTGACAATCATCCCGCGCGCCGACTCCTTGGTGTCGGCGACCTGGGACAGGGCCCCTTGCAGCCGTGCCGACAGCTCGGCCTTTTCGCCTTCCAGTGCCGCCGACTGTTCTTCGAGGGCCGACACCGATGCCACGAGCGCGGCACGGTCGGCCTCGATGCGGGCCAGCTCACCCTGGGCGGCGAGCACAGCCGCCTCCGCCTCGGTGCGAGAACGCTGGACCTCTTCAATGGCCCGATTCGACTCCACGAGCGCGGCTGCAGCTGCTGCGGCGCTGGCCGCTTCGGCCTCGCCGGCCCGCGTTGTGAGGGCCTCCATCTCCGCCGTCCGGCGGGCGATCTCCGCCTCGACTGCTTCCGCTTCCTTGCGTCTCGCAGTCACCTGCAACGCCTCCGCGCTCAGCGACAGAGACCGCCGGCTGTAATCCACCGTCGCCTTTTCCTTTTTCGCGGCCGAGAAGCCGGTCGCCTGAGCCAGGAGGGTCCGGGCCCGGAACAGCTGGGTCGGCGCGTAGGTTGCGGCGCCGGCATCCACCGCCAGCTCGTAGGCCTTCTGGGCCTGACGAAGATCGAGCGGTTCGGTGTGGTCCCAGGTCACATTCGCCACCGACGGGTACTCGATTCGGGGCGCGGGGCCGAACCCCGAAAAGGTGAAGCTCTCCGACGGCGCGTTTTTTGTGTTTGCCGCCAGCGAGCGAAACATGACGAGGTCGGACGGCACCGTGACCAGCGGGTGGGCCTCGGCGGTGACCATCATCGCGAAGGACTTCTGACCGGTCGAGTACTCGACGGTCTCCGAATCGTCCCGGACCCACAGCTCTCCCATGTTCTCGACCGTGCCGTCGTGAGTCACCGCCCACAGGACGTAGCAGGTGACGTCGCCGCCGAAGAGAATCGCCGGTTTCATCTCTTTGTAGCGAATGCTCACTTCGGCCTGTCCCTCGCCATACTCGATTTCGGCAGCCATTGTGGCCTCGGGCGCGCGCTGGTCAGAAACAAAATCGATCCCGATCTGATTGCGTTCGGGGAAGGTCACCTGATTGAGGGTCACCTCGGTCGCCTCGGCGACCCCGTAGACAAGCATCACCGCCGCCACCATCATCAACGCGAAACTCTTGCTCTTCATGACATGTTCACTTTCTCGCGGCCCCGGGGCTGCGTGTTCACGCGCCGTGTTTGAATCCAGGCGCGAATCAAGGAGGGCGATGTCTTCGAGCTGACAAACAGCGCATACTCACTTCCCGGGTGCCGGCTGCCGAGGCGGGTCGAGAGTGCCGCTGAAAGGCGATCCCCCACTGTCGCCGATCGTCCCCGTATGTCGGAGGGCGCCGAGGGCGATGGGAACGGCACCGAGGATTGCCGGCGTGTCGGGGCCGAGCCTCAGCCAGTCGGCGCTGTTCGCTTCAGCCGCCGCCAGCATCGCCCGGTACTGGTTGATTCCGTCCTCGATCTCGCGAGGGAAGTTCGGCGCCCTACCGAAGAGATGGTCCTTGTAGACCTGGAGCATGATCTCGCGAAAGATCGGCAGCGCTGCCCGCCCGCCGGTTTCCTTTTCCCCGAGTGACCGATTGTCGTCGAAACCGATCCGGACGGCCACCGTGATCCCCTGTGTCCCGTAGGTGGAGCCCGCGAACAGAGCATCGCGGAAACCGCTGGTGGTTCCGGTCTTTCCCATCACCGGGATCGGGAAGTCGCGAGAGGCCAGGCTGTGGGCGGTGCCTCCGCTGAGACTCACCACCCCTCGGAGACCTTCCTGAATCGAGCGCAAGGCCTCGGAACGGATCGCCCGCGTGCTCCGCGGCGCCTCGTACAGCACCTCACCGGAGAGGCCGGTCACGCGATCGAGGACGAAGGGCTCGGCCGCGACGCCCGAGGCGATGGCGCGATAGGTGTCCGCCAGCTCCAGCAGGTTAACCTCCGAGGCGCCGAGCGCCGTGCTCATGTAGGGCTTCAGCGGGGTGCGGATCCCCATCTGGTGGGCGGTCCGGATCACCTTTCTCACGCCGATCTCGCGCATCACCCACACGGCCGGGGCGTTGCGCGATTCGGCGAGGGCCTGCCGGATCGGAATCGGCCCCTTGAACAGGTTGTCGTAGTTGGCGATCCACTTGAGATCTTCGTCGCCGTCGACCGGCACGCCGATGGGTTCGTCGGGCACTGGCGTGTCGAGGTCCATGCCCGACTCGAACGCGGCCAGGAACACCAGCGGTTTCATCGCGGAGCCTGGTTGGCGCAGCGAGCCCGTGACGCGGTTGAAGTCGGAGTAGCGCGTGTCGCGATCGCCGTAGACCCGCCGCCCGCCCGCCTCGGCCAGGATCGCCCCATCCGCGTTGCCGAGCACGACCACGGAGCCCTGGACCAATCCCTTCGCTTTGGGGTGCCGTTTCTCGTACCGGGCCAGGCCGCGCTCGAGGGCCTCGTTGACGATCGCCTGCACGCGCGCGTCGATCGTGGAATGAGCCGAGATCCGTCCCTGGAACAGGTCCTCGACGCCGAAGTCGCTCCCGCCGTGCCGGGTCAGTTCGTCGAGCACGTGGTCAATTGCGGCGGGAGCATCGGTCTTGATCGGGCTCAGGGTGGCGACGCGGATCGGTTCGGCCTGGCACCGTTTCGCGAGCTCCTCCGGGATGAAGCCGTTGCGCGCCATGAGGGCGAGGATCAGGTTGCGCCGATGGAGCGGCCGCTTGTTCCCGGGAACGGGGGCGTAGTCACGCGGCGCCTTGCTGATCGCAGCCAGCAGCGCTGCGTTGCCCGCGTCGTCCGGCGTGTAGCTCGACAGGGGCTTGCCGAAGTAGTACTCGGACGCGGCGGCAAAGCCGTAACGGCCGTTGCCGAGGTAGATGAAGCTCGCGTAGCGCGCGAAGATCTCACGTTTGGCCTGCTCCTGCGAGCCGCACCGTCGGCGCATCTCCTGCTCGAGCCAGAGCGTCAGGCGCACCTCCTCCATCTTCCGGAGGAGCTTGTTCATGGCGGGGGCTCCCAGGATCACCGACAGGATCCGGGGCGGGGCGAGGCCGGCGTGGAAGAGCGGGTCCGCGTCGGGGCGGCTTGTCAGGGCCTGCAGGAAGTAGCCGCGGACGAGCTGCTGCGTGAGGGTCGAGCCTCCTTGCGGCATGATCAGCCGCAACCCGTGGTCGCCTTTCCACCAGTTGCCGAGTGAATGCGCGGCGGTCTTCTTGACCACCCGCGGCAGGGCCCGGTAGTCCACGCCGGAATGGGCGAAGAAGCGCTTGTCCTCGGCGGCCAGGATCGCCTGGCGCAGGATGGGAGGCACCTCGTCGTAGGTCACGACGCGGCGGTACTCGCGCGCCAGCTCGATCAGCACCTGGCCGTGAGCGTCACGGACGACGCCGGTCGTGGGGGGGTCGAAGCGGATGAACGACTCGAGCTCCGGCAGGCCGGTGCGGTCGAAGTACACTCGGTGGACCAACCACGTTGCCGGCACCAGGAGCAGCGCCGCGGGCAGGAACACAACGGCGAGAAAAACCGCACGGCGCACCCACATGGTTTGCAGCCATCGCGCCGGGCG
>DATIVB010000198.1:0-5042 GCA_035466375.1 Chondromyces sp. | reverse complement strand
CAACGTTCAACGTGGAAACGTTCGAACGATGGCGCCGGCGGCCCGCTACTCGACGAAGCTCAAGACCTCGATCAGCTGCTCGACCCGCTCGGCGGAGTCGTCGCCTGCCGGGTACCGGTAGTCGATGCTGAGCAGGCGGCTCGCCCGCGGGTGGATGCGGAAGATCACGGTCTCCTCGAGTGCGGCGCCGTCCTCGGTGAAGCGGCCGCGGGAGTAGAAGGCGGTCCCGAAGTCCGCCTGCAGCTCCTGGGCCCCCATGTAGTTGCCGTCGGGCAGCCCCTCGATGGACTGCTGGTGGTCCTGCACCGCGGCGACGAGGTTGACGCCGATTTCCTCGGGCCCGACCTCGAACCGGATGGCGCCGCCGACGGCCGGGTCGACCGGCTCGAGCTTCAGGTTGCTGCCCTGGTTGGCGGCGACCCTGAGGCCCTCGGGGACCGAGGCGAGCGTGATGTCGAGCTCGGCATTCTCGACCCCGGGCGGGGGCGGCGGCGGCGGTTCGGGCGGCTGGGCGCAGGACAGCAGCGCGAGGGCGAGCACGAGAGACAGGGAAGCGGTCGCGAGAAGCTTCATTCCACTTACTCCGAGATTCTCGGGACGGCGATGCACTCGGCGAGGTCGATCTCGTGGTCGGTGGCGCAGTGCATGCACCGGCAGTACGCCTTGCGGCCCTCGGTGCGGTAGTCGAGCTCGCGCTCGCCGCAGGAACCGCAGATGAAGTTGCGCGCGTAGCCCCAGTCCATCACCACCTCTTTGTAGTAGCTGGACTCCTTGTCGAGGTGCCACGCCATCTTCGCAACCGTCTCGTCGGGCGGCATCGGCAGCGGGGTGTGGAAGACGAACTGGAGGCGGGTCTTGCTCTTCTTGGTCTGGATGGGCCCGCCGCCGAAGTCGACCTCGCCGATCATCTCGAAGGGGATCGACGCGAACTTGCCCTCGGTGCTCCTGGCGAGAAATCGGCGCGAGGTCAGCAGGAGCGGCCCTTCGGCCGACTCGAGGCGCAGGAACGGGACCTCGTCCTTCATCAGAACCGGCGCGAAGTCCTTGGTGGCGTCCTGGGCGAGGGGCTTGGTCTCGAGGTACTTGTTGGCCCGCTGGAGCCACTCCTCGCGCACCTGCATGGCCTTGATCATCGCCTGCTCGAGGGTGTGCTCGCGCTGCATCTTGAGCAGCTGCTCGCGCTCGTACTTCTTGAAGACGACGCCGCAGCGTCCGCACTCGATGGCCATGGCCGGCTGCACGGCGTTGCAGGCCGGACACTGCCGGGTGCCGGGCTCGAGCTCGGATTCTTCGTCCGCGGGCGGTTTGTCGGTCGGTCGGATCTCGATCAGGATCCCGCTGCCGGCCAGGGAGTCGGAGATCTTCTGGGCGCGTTCGCGGTCGAGGGCCTGGAAAACCGGCATCATCGGCGACGGGAAGGACTCCTCGAACTCGACCCGCGGCCGGGAGGTGAGCTTCTCCATGGTGGCCGTGAAGCGCTGGCGGCCCGCCTTGGAGGCATCGTTGAGGCCGAGCACGTAGATGTCGTAGGAGAAAAACTCGTCCATCCTGCACCTCGCTTCTCCCCAGTATATCCGACGATCAGGTGCCTTCCGAGCTCGTGCCATCTCTTTTGTTCTCGCTACAATGGCTGCAATGAGGATTCACGTTGGTGTCGGACTGGCGATTTCGGGCGCGCTCCTCCTCGCGGCCGCGGGCGGGCTCGCGTCGTCGCCGACCGACGATCAGCTGGGCGCGGTGCGCCTGCGCATCGTCGAGCTCGAGCAGCGGCTCGGCCGGCTGGCCCGCGAGGCGGAGAGCGCCGGCCGCGAGCGCCGCGAGCTCGACGCACAGCTCGAGCTGGCGAACGCACGGGTCCACGAGGTCGAGCTGCAGCTGGAGGCGGGGAGGGACGAGGCGGCGCGGCTCGAAGCGGAGACGGCGGCGCTGGCCGCCGAGCTCGAGCGGAGACGCGGCCTGCTGGACAGCCACCTCGAGGTGATGGCGTTGCTCGGCCGGGCCGGATCGCTGCAGCTGCTGTTCGATGCCTTCAACGGCGGCGACCTCGAGACGGCGGTCGGCACGGTGTCGGTCCTGACCGCGGGCCAACTGCGCCTCGTGGAGGAGTACCAGGACGTGCGCCGGGAGCACGGGCGGCGGCTCGCGGAGCTCAGCCGGACGCTGGCTCAGGCGGGTGAGGACGCGCAGCAGCTGGAGGCGCGGCGGGCGCAGCTGGAGGAGGTCCGCAACCGCGCGGCGCGGCGCTACGCGAGCCTCGAGTCGAGCCGCAAGAGCACCGGCGCGACCCTCGCCGAGATGCGCGATCGCGAGGCGGCGCTGCAGCGGCTCGTGGAAACCCTGGCGGCGCGGGAGCGCTTCACCGGCAGCGAGGACATCCGGGCCTACCGGGGCGCCCTGCCGTGGCCGGTGGAGGGCCCCGTCGTACAGGGCTTCGGGCGCCAGCTGCAGCCGAAGTACAGCACCTACACGGTGTGCAACGGGCTGCGGTTCGACGCGCCGTCGGGCTCGGCGGTCACGGCGGTTTTCCCGGGCGTTGTGGCATATGCGCGCCACTTCAAGGGTTACGGCAATATGGTGGTGCTGGACCACGGCAGCAACGTGTACTCGCTGGTCGCCGGGCTTGCTACAATCCACGTTCGCGTGGACCAGCGCGTGACCATGGGAATGCGCGTCGGCCTCGCGTCGCCGACCGCCGAGGGCGGCAACGTGTATTTCGAGTTCCGGAACGGCGAGAAGCCGGAGGATCCGCGCCGCTGGCTGCAGCTGAAAGGGGGATCGTCCTGAACATGATGCGCACCCGAACCGTGTTCCTGGCCGTGTCAGTGGTCGTGGTGCTGCTTTTCTCGGGGGTTCTGCTCGCGAGCCGGAACAGCCAGGACGCGCTGTTCAGGGCGCTCGGCAATCTCGCCGAGGTGGTCCACCTGGTGGAGACCGAGTACGTCGACGAGCTCAACCAGGAGGCCCTGAAGCTGTCCCTGGACGCCGGCCTCGTCGAGCCGCTCGACCGCTCGGCCGCGGTGCTGCCCGCCGACCAGGTCAACGAGTACCTCGAGTTCGTCGAGTCGCCGCCGCCGTTCGGCCTCGGGCTCAGCTCACGGCTGGGCTCGGCCGCGGTGCAGTTCGTGTTTCCCGGTTCCCCCGCCGAATCGGCCGGACTGGACACCTGGGAGGTGATCGAGCTCGTCGACGGCATCAACAGCCGCGGACGCCCGCTGTGGCAGATCCGGCTCGACCTGATGGCCCGCGAGAACAAGGGCGAACCGGTGCGCCTCACCGTCTTCGACCGCGAGGTCGACGAGCGGCGCGAGGTGGTGCTGGAACCGCTCGAGTGGACCCTGCGTCCGGCGACTGCCGAGCTGCGCGACGAGGCGATCATCATCCACGTCGAAGCCTTGCCGGAGGGTTCGGTCGAGGCCTTGGTCGAGCTCATCATCGACGACCGGCCGCTGATCCTCGACCTGCGCGAGATGCGTTGGGGGCTCGAAAATGAAGCCGTCGCGCTCGCCGACGTCTTCATCGACGACGGCGTGCTCGGCGCCTGGAAAGGGCGCCGGGCGGGCGCCCGGACCTACTCGGCCACCGTTGGCACGGTTCAGCGGGAGCTGCCGGTGGTCCTCGTGGGACCCGAGACCAATGGCGCCGGCGAGGTCCTCGCGGCGGCCCTGCAGCGGCACGGCGCGGTGGTGGTCGGCGAGCGCACCGTGGGCCACGCGCCCTACATGAGCCTGGTCCGGGACGGCGAGGTGTCGGTCTGGATGCCGGTGGGCGAGTGGATGCGATCCGATGACACGCCGATCAACGGGAATGGCATCGAGCCGGACGAGGCCGTGGAAGGGGATTCCGAGGCGGCCGTCGACCCGGTGCTCGCCCGAGCGCTCGAGATCTTGAGCCTGGAGCTGGAAAAGGCGGCCTGACGGATGTCCGGCCGCACGGGCAAGAGCCGCAGCCGAAGCGCCGGCGGTTTCGATCCGCGGGCCGTGGCGCCGTGGATCATCGCCGTCCTGGTCGTGATCGCGGTCCTGTGGGCTTTCTTCAGGGGTCCGAAGGCACCTGACGCTCCGATCGAGGCGCGTCTGCTGGAGCTGGCCGAGAAGCGCGGTGTGAGCTCGGCCTCGGTCGCGATCGACGATCCGATCCGCAAGGTCGACGACGCCTTCGTGCGCACCTGGCGTTTCAACTTCCCCAGCCGCGAGGCGCGCGACGGCTTCGTCGGCGATCTCGAGCTCGAGGCCTCGGCCCGGCAGGCGGCCCTGGTAGTCCCGGGTGACCTCGCGCCGCCCGAGATCGCGGTGCGCATGGACTTCGAGACCGAGGTCTTCGACCTGCGGCTGCAGGTGGAAGAGCGCCGGGCGGAAGTCCCGACCGCGGTGCCCGAGCCGACCCAGGTCCCGACTCCGACCCCGCGGCCGCAGCCGGCGCCCGATGCCCGCGGAAGGCTCGCGATCCTGCTCGATGACGCGGGCCAGAGGTTCGATCTGGTCGACGCCGCGATCGCCCTCCCGGACGAGGTCGGGGTCGCGGTCCTGCCGTTCCTGCCGAAGTCCACCGAGACCGCGACGGCGGTCCACAAGGCCGGGCACGAGGTCTGGCTGCACCTGCCGATGGAGCCCCAGGGCTACCCGAAGGCGGACCCAGGCCCCGGGGCGGTGCTGGTTTCGATGGACACCGCGGCGATCCGCACCACCGTGCACTCGGCCCTCAACAGCATTCCCTTCGCGGTCGGCGTCAACAACCACATGGGCTCGAAGGCGACCGCCGATCTCAGGACCATGACCTGGGTGATGCAGGAGCTGAGCGCGCGCAACATGGCCTTCATCGATTCGCGCACCACGGCGGCGACGGTGGCCGAGGAAGCGGCCCGCGCGCAGGGCGTTCCGGCGGCGCGCCGCCACGTTTTCCTCGACAACAAGCGCCAGGCTGCGGCGATCAGACGCCAGCTCGACGAGGCCGTCTACCGCTGTCGCATGGAAGGCGAAGCGATCGCCATCGGCCACCTCGACGAGGTGACGCTGCAGGTGCTCGCCGAGGACCTGCCCGGCATC
>DATIVB010000197.1:0-2681 GCA_035466375.1 Chondromyces sp. | reverse complement strand
TCTGATCACCTGTCGCTATCGTCTTGCGAAGCAGAGCCCCCGAAGGTGGTGTAGAACGCCGACCGCGCGCGAAGCCTCCGGAGGCGCGCGAGTCGCGCGGCTGTGGACACGCTGGCCGCGATCGCCGGCCTTCGGGAAGAGTGCGTTGCCGCCGCTGGCAACGAACCGGAGACGACGCTGACCGACAAAAATGTGAACCGGCGTGGAAAAGGACCCCGTACAGGGGTGGTCGGCTTTCCAAAAGGGCCCCCCTGATACGGGTGGTCCATCGTGCTCCCGGGAGAATCGGGAGCCGAGTTTGGGATGCCGGTGGTGGAAACGATCGCGAAGATCAGGCGGGCGTGCTTTCAGGACAGGAAGCCGATCAGGCAGATCTGCCGCGAGTTGCGGGTGTCGCGGAAGACGGTGCGGAAGGTCGTCCGGTCCGGCGCTACGGAGTTCACCTGCGAGCGCAGCGTGCAGCCCCTGCCGAAGATCGGGCCATGGCAGGACAAGCTCGACGCCATGCCGACCGGGAACGCACGGCGGCCCAGGCGGGAGCGACTGACCCGCATCCGGATTTTCGAAGATCTGCGTGCTCCGGGGCATGAGGGCGGCTACGACGCCGTGCGCCGCTACGCGGTGGCCCGGTCCGAAGCGCAGAGCGAGGCATCAGCCGCCGCCCATGTGCCGCCGAGCTTCGATCCGGGGGAAGCCCACCAGTGCGACCGGAGCCATGAGGTCGTCGTGATGGACGGGGTGACCACCACCGTGAAGGTCGCCCATGTTCGGCTCTGCCACGGCCGGATGCCCTTTGTGCGCGCCTATCCCCGCGAGACCCAGGAGATGGTCTTCGACGCCCACGGCAAGGCGTTCGCCTTCTTCGGCGGCGCCTGCGCGCGGGGGTTCCATGACAGTTCGCCATGTCGCGCCATTGATGGTGTGTGGATGGCCCCCGCCTACGGCATCGCGATGTGCCAGTGTGGCGGCTGCGAAGCGATCCACCAGAGGGAGCCATCCATGGACCAGCCTATCACCATCGGCCTCGATCTGGCCAAGAGCGTCTTTCAATTGCACGGTGTCGATCCTGAGGGGCGCGTCGTCGTCCGGCGCCGGCTCCGACGTTCGCAGGTCTTGGCGCTCTTCGAGCGGCTGGGTCCGTGCCTCGTCGGGATGGAAGCTTGCCCGGGCGCACATTACCGGGCGCGGAAGTTGGCCGAGTTGGGCCACGAGGTGCGGCTGATGCCACCGGCCTACGTCAAGCCGCATGTGAAGCGGGGAAAGACAGATGCTGCCGACGCGGAGGCCATCTGCGAGGCCGTCACCCGCCCGACGATGCGCTTCGTGCCGGTGAAGTCGGCCGATCGGCAGGCGGCGCTGCTCGACCACAAGGCCCGGGACTTCCTCGTGAGGCAGCGCACGCAAACGGTGAACGCGATCCGCGCGCACCTGGGCGAGTTCGGGATCGTCGTGGCGAAGGGCATCCATACCGTCTCCCGCCTGCTCGAGGCGGCGGGCGACCTGCCCGAGGCCGCGCGCCCCGCGCTCGAGTTGCTGGCCGACCAATTGCGCGACTTGGAGACGCGGATCGGGGAGGCGAGCACACGCATTACGACGGCCCAAACGGGCGATGCTCTCGCCCGACGGCTTGCGACCGTACCCGGCCTGGGCCCGATTGCGTCCTCGGCCTTCGCAGCCACCACTCCAGATGTCGGCGCCTTCCGCAGTGCGCGCGACGATGCGGCCCGGCTCGGGCTCACACCGCGGGCGCATTCGTCGGGCGGCAAGGAGCGCCCGGGGAGGATCAGCAAGGCGGGGAACCGGTATTCGCGTCGGCTGCTCTACCTCGGCGCGATGATGAGCCATCGCGTCGCCATGCGTTCGGGACCGATGGCGAATGATCAGCGCACGGCGGGGTCGACGTGCGGCTCCCGCAGGATCCGCCCCCGACTGGCTGGACCGGATGCTGGCGCGCAAACCGGTGAAGGTCGTGGCAATTGCGTTGGCCGCGCGCATGGCACGGATCGTCTGGGCGCTGATCGCGCGCGGCGGCAGCTACCGTGCCCTGCCGGGCCAAGAGAGAAGGGGATCGCCGCCGGACGCGTCCGGCAGTTCCGAGATGGTGAGGCGCAGCGTGAGGTGATGGCATGGGCGGAGAACAGGAATGACGGGACACCCAGTTCGGACCAGAGCGGCTTCGACCGCGTGCCATTGATCGGGACCCGTCCACCCCAGCGGACTTCATCAGGGCGCGCGGCAGGTCATGCCGCAGACGAGACGCCGTATACATGGCCGCGACGAACCGGATGCCAGACGCCCGAACAAAACTCTTGCCAAGGGGGCCATCCATACACGGTCCGAGGACGATGGCGAGTGCCCACTGATGGCGCTGGTCCTGCGCGCCGGGCGGGCGTTTGCCGCGCGTCCACCAGCGATGGCAGGGCCACCCCTTCCGGCCGACGCGCATCTCGTCCTGAAACCACAGCGTCACCCGCCTGCCGGGACGGGCCGCGCCGGCGGTCGCCGGCGCCGCCCGGAGCCCCCTTTTTCGGCGCGTCGCTGCGCTTGCGCATCGGTCTTCGGGTGAGTGGGCCGCCTCTTCCGGCGCGAGAACCGAAGGTCCGCGCCAGCGAAGCCCTCACGCCCGAGGGTGAGGGGCGCGCCCGCCACCGGTTCGAGGGCGGTCCCGAACCGACAGGCTC
>DATIVB010000196.1:0-10227 GCA_035466375.1 Chondromyces sp. | reverse complement strand
CACTGCACGGGCGCGAAGGGCTTTGCGGTGCTCGAGTCGGTGATGGGGGAGCGCCTCCGTCCGTTCTCCACCGGCGCCGTCGCCGAGCTGCACCGTTGACAGAAGTTAATGTAAGCACTAACTTACCGTTAGTGGAGACTTACGAAAGAGCGCTGGCGGCATTCGCCGACCCCACCCGACGCGCGATCCTCGAGCGGCTCGTCAGCGGTCCGCGCCCGGTGGGCGAGATCGCTGCCGGGCTGCCCGTCAGCCGTCCGGCCGTGTCGCAGCACCTGAAGGTGTTGAAGGAGGCTGGGCTGGTGACGGAGTGGGCGCGAGGCACGCGGCGGATCTACGCCGTGGACCCGGCCGGGTTGGCGCCGCTGCGCAGCTATCTGGAGAGATTCTGGGGCGACGTGCTGGCCGCCTTCGCGGCAGCCGCCCTCGAGTCGGACGACCGGAGGACCTCATGATCGTCGAATCGAGGATCGAACCGGTGCGGAGGGCGGTGGACGTGCGCTGCCCTCCGGCCGAGGCCTTCCGCCTCTTCACCGAACAGATCGACGCGTGGTGGCCTCTGGCGACGCACTCCGTCGGTCAGGCGAAGGCCGTCGGTTGCGTCTTCGAGAGCCGCGTGGGGGGCCGTATCTACGAGACCCACGACGACGGATCGCTGCACCTCTGGGGTACGGTCACCGCCTGGGAGCCGCCCGAGAGATTGGTTTTTTCCTGGCACCCGGGCCGCGACGCCTCCACCGCGCAGGAGGTGGAGCTGTCGTTCACCGACACCGGCTTCGGCACCCGCGTCGAGCTCGAGCACCGCGGCTGGGAGATCCTCGGAGACCGGGCGGCCGGGATTCGCGAGGCCTACGACAGCGGCTGGGCCGGCGTGCTGTCGCTGTTTGTCGAGCACTGCCGCGGCGGCTGAGCAGAGCTCTTTCGAGCCCGGGAGACGGAGAAGGCCTCAGCTCTTGCGCGAGGTCTTGGCGGAGAAACCGGTGAGGACCGGAACGGTCTTCCGTCCCTTGCACTTCGGGCACACGGGCCGGGCCTTCTCGCGCTCGGCCACTGTCATGATCTTCTCGAACTGGTGCTTGCATTTCGTGCACCGAAAAACATAGGTCGGCATGAGATCCTCCGGCTGCTGTGAGACTACATCCCCGGACCGTCGTCCGGTCCCGGGTAAGCCCCATGATGGGCCAAGAATCCCGGTTCGGCAAGACCTGCCGGCCGTGTGGTCCGACGGCAGCCTGCGCGACGGTGATCGAAGATCTCTGCACCTCCGGTTCGGACCGCGAGCTCACTCCGTGACAGGGTGGGTCCGGGCGCCGCGGATGCGGTCGATCTCCTTCGAAGCGGCGAGGCCGCGGGTCCTCAGCGAGAACCACACGAGCCGCTTGCGGTCCATCACCGAAAAGCGGCGGCCGTAGCGGGTGAGGGCACGGCGGTCGATCTCGAACCCGAGCCCCGGCCGGTCGGGGACCTGGAGCGTGCCGCGGCTGTGCGTGAATGGCTCCAGGAGGAGCCCGTCGCGCGCCTCCACCGTCCAGCCCGGCGGCGCCAGCGGGTACTCGAGCTCGCGCTCGGCCGCGAAGCCCGAGGCCGCGAAGAGCTGCAGGTTGACGGCGAAGCCGATGCCGTTGGTCCAGGTGTGGGGCGAGTAGGCGAGACCGTGCTGCCGGCACAGCCGCGCCACCTCGATGGTCTGGGCCATGCCGCCCGTGAACACGGCATCGGGCTGGAAGACGTCGTAGCAGCGGCGCTCGATCATCATCTTGAGCTCGGGCAGGCCGGAGCTGTGGAGCTCGCCGCCGGCGATCTCGACGCGGCTGTGCGCGGTGAGGGCGGCGAGATCGTCGTAGGCGTCCATCGGCAGCGGCTCCTCGATCCATGCCACGTTCGTGTCGGCGCAGGCGTCGGCGAAGCGCTTCGCGCGCTCCAGGTCCCAGATGGGAGCGTCGGCGATGATGGTCACCCGCCAGCCCTGGTTGGCGTCGACCGCGAGGCGCACGCGGCCGCCCAGGGCGCGTGCCGTCTCCGCCACCTGCCGGATGTCCACCGTCTCGTCGTGGTCGTGGACGCGCAGCTTGACGGTGCCAAAGCCCTCCCCGGCGCGCGCCTCCACTTCCTCGATGCGCGCTGCCGAATCCTTGACTTCGCCGGTCGAGGCGTAGAGCCGGACCTCGCACGGCGCGCCGCCGAGCAGCTCGCACACCGGTTTGCCCTCGATTTTTCCCTTGATGTCCCAGAAGGCGGGCTCGATCCACCAGTTGCGCCAGCCGAGGTAGGCGATCTCGCGCAGCCGCTGCTGGACGAGACCGATGTCGGTCGCATCCTCACCGAGCAGATACGGCCCGAGCAGGTCGCCGAGCCCGGCCCGCTCGCGCGCGATCGCCGGGCCGGCGCTGTAACCCTCGACGCCGTCCTCGGTGATGATCCGCACCAGCGTGAAGCGGTTCTCGTTGGACGGCATGCCCGGGATCCAGGCCGGCCGGAAGGTCGCCGGCAACGGCACGGCGACGTGGAAGAGCTCGACCCTGGCGACGCGGCTGGTTGTCCGGCTCATGGCCGAACGATAGCACCGCCCGACGGCCGCGTTGCGCCGTCGCTCCAAGTTGCGGCTCATCCGGAATCGCATGAGATGGAGGCATGGGATTCAGCCCGCGCCCGTGCCCGTCTCCGTGCCCGTGCCCGATTTCAGGTTCAGTGACAGAGTCAGATGGCAGTGACAGCGGCAGATGGCAGTGGCAGCGACAGGCTCAGAGGGCAGCGACCGGGCCAGCGTCCGTGGCAGCGGGCAGGCGGCGCGAAAGCTGCATGCCCGAACCGGGTCGTTCACACCGCTCGATTCGAGGATTCTCTATTGAACCACAGAGGCACGGAGGGCACAGAGGGAACACAGAGACGCCCACCCACGTCGCAACCACGAAGACACCAAGACACGAAGGGAATCACGAAGCCCGCCTACCCGCTCCAAAACGCAGAGGCGCAGAGCCCCGCCCACCCCTCCTCCCGCGCTGCGCGAAAAGGGGGAGGGCGTGGTTGTGAAGGATTTGGAACGGGTGCCGGGCGTGCACGCCGCCGAGGGGGCCTATTCTCCCGATGTGAGCGGCGTCGCTCCTGCCTCGCTATGATGAACCGATGAGCGACCCGCCCGCGATCTCGGACCGGCTCCCGGGTCTCTGGGTCCAGGCATTGCTCGTCGTGCTGGCCGCCTGCATCGCGTACGGCCCGACCCTCGGCTTCGAGCTGGTGTGGGACGATCTTCTGCTGGCCGACTCCGTGTCCGGCGCGGTGGCGCAGGGCGGGTTCGGGGGCCTGCTCACCGCCGAGTTCAACCTCGGTCTGCCGACGGGGTATTACCGGCCGTTGGTGCTGCTGAGCCTGTACCTCGATTCTCTCGCCGGGATCCCGCTGTATCACGCCACCAACTGTGCGACGCACGCGGCGTGCTCGGTGCTCGTCATGCTGCTCATTCGCAGTCTTCTGGGGGGTTGGGCAGGACCGCTGGTCGGCGGCCTGCTGTTCGCCGTTCATCCCGTCCACACCGAGTCGGTCGCCTTCGTCTCCGGCCGCACGGATCTCATGGCCGGCCTGTTCATGCTGCTTGCCACTCTGTTCTGGGTTCGGATCCGCAGGCGGGCTGCCGGCCATCCCGGGCGGGACATGGTTCTGCTGGCGCTCGCGTACTTCGCCGCCCTGGCCTCCAAGGAGCTGGCGCTGCTGCTGCCTGCGGTTCTCGTCGTGTGGGACCTCATCCTTCCCCTGCCTGAAGGTGAGGACCGTTTCGGTCTCGGGCGGGTCGGGCGCTGGCTCGCGGCGATGGTTCTGCCGCTCGCGCTGTACCTCTTCGTCCGCTTCGCGGTCGCGGGCGTGCCCATCGGGTCCCCTCCGGAGCTGGCCGGCGCCGGCGGGGTGCCCTGGGCGACGTTCGGATGGCTGACGATTCCCTCGCTGCTGGTCGTGTACCTGCGCCTGCTGGTCGTGCCATGGCCGCTCAACAGCTACTACACGCCCGACCAGGTGGCGATGACCGCGACCTCGCTGGTGGCCGCGTGCGCTCTCCTCGGGCTGTGCGCCCTCCTGTCGCGACGCCGTCACGGGCGCGTCGGATTGTTGGCGCTGTCATGGATTCTGGGTTTCCTGCTGCCGGTGTCCGGAGTGGTCGCCATCGCCGGGGCCGCCGCGGCCGAACGTTTCCTGTACGTGCCGTCGATCGGCGTCTGTCTGCTCGTCGGGTATCTGGTGGAAGCGGCCGTCTCCGGGGGAAGCCGGACGGCGCGGCTGGCCACCG
Source organism: Chondromyces sp. (assembly GCA_035466375.1). Lineage (GTDB taxonomy): Bacteria > Acidobacteriota > Thermoanaerobaculia > Thermoanaerobaculales > Sulfomarinibacteraceae > Sulfomarinibacter. The sequence goes on along the minus strand of DATIVB010000196.1, from coordinate 5,954 downwards.
TGCTGGCATGCGCCGTCGTCCTGTCCGTCGCTGCCGCCGCATCGCTGAAGCGCTCGCTCACCTGGCAGGACCCGAGAAGCCTGTTCGAGACCATGATCGAGACCTCTCCGAAGGCCTGGGTGGCCCACCTGGGTCTGGCCAACGAGCTCGTGAGTTCGGGGCACTACGAAGAGGCGGAGCGTCATTTCGTGGAGGTTCTTCGGTTGCACCCCGCCGACGCGGACACCGTGTCCTCCTCCCACCACAACCTCGGCGTGCTGTACCAGATCCGCGGCGACCACCATCGGGCGGTTGCCGCCTTCAGGTCCGCCATCGCCGCCCGGCCGCAGTCGTGGCAGGCCTACCGCAGCATGGCGGCAAGCTACCGATATCTGGGACTGGTCGAAGAGGCCGCGCAGGCGGAAAAGCGCGCCCGCGAGATCCTCCACGGACAGCCGGATCGTCGAATGAAGTGAAATGCAAGCGCCGGCACGGGTGGCACGCTCATGGAGCCCGTGCCCGGGTGTGCACGGCGACGGAACTCTCAGGGCCGGTAGCGGTCTCAACGAGTGGTATGCTGCCGCCGTATACCTGAGAGGCACAGCTTCACCGAGGTGTGCGGCACCGCCGCTTTGGAGGACACATGGTGCGCACGTTCAAGCTCGTCGCCGTCGCCGCCGTGGTCGTGGCCGTCGCGCTGGCCGCCGGACCGGCAGGCGCTGACTGGAACGCCGGCATTCAGCTGTACAACGAAGGGCGCTTCGCGGACGCGATGGAGTATTTCCAGGCGACCGTGAAGTCGAACCCCAACTGGCCGGGGGGCTACCTCATGCTCGGCCGCTGCCAGCTGGCCCTGAAGCAGTACGACGAGGCGCTGGTCAACCTCCGCCGATCCGTCGAGCTGGGTCCTGACGATCCCGCGAACGTCGCGACCCTGAGCCGCGCGCTGATGGCGGTGGACCGTCACGCCGAGGCGCGCGAGCTCCTCGAGGGCCTCGACTTCGAGACGCTGAGCCCGGAATGGAAGACCGAGGTCGCGCGGATGCTGGCGCGGTGTCTGATCGTCGAGGATCGCGCCGGCGACGCGGTGGCACTCCTGGAGGCGCGCCTCGTCGACGACCCGGAGAACTCCGCCCTGCACCAGGCGGTCGCCGGCGCCCACCAGGCGGCGGGCGACCGTGCGGCTGCCGTCGACCACTTCGCGCGGGCCTTCGCGATCAATCCCAGCGACCACTTCAGTGCCCGCGCCGCAACGACCACCGCCCTGTCGCTGGCGGCGGCTGCCGGTGATGACGCCGTTGCGGCGGGTTATCACCGCCGCGCCCTCGAGATCGCGACCCAGCTGGCGACCGCCGCACCGGACTACGAGAATGCTCTCCTCGCCGGCGAGGCGGCCCTCGGTGCCCGCGAGCCGGAGGCCGCTGCCGAGTGGTTTGCCGCGGCGGTGCAGAGCCGGCCCCAGGAGCCGTTGGCGCGCTTCTACCTCGGCCGGACTCTGGCCGCTCTCGACCACGACGACCAGGCCGTCACCCACCTCCGCGCGGGGCTCGGCGCCGCGCCCGACGACGAGCTGGCGGTGCGCATCCACGGCCAGCTCGCCCGGTTGTTGGCCTGCGACCTGGAGCTCGGCGAAGCCGCGCGCCACTATCGGGCGGCGGGCGACAGCGCGCGGGCTGCGGAGATCGAAGTTCTTGCCGCCAGCTTCAATGACGCTCTCGAACGGCTCGCCAAACTGCGTCGCGACGTCACCGCACTGGCCGGGATGGAGGCCGAGGTGGAAGCGCTCGGCGACGCCAACGGGGTGGCGGCGCTGGCCGGCCGCAGGGAAGCGATGAGCCGGGAGATCGCCGCGATCGAGGCCAACCTCTCGGAGGTGCGCTCCGCGCTGTGCCGCTGAGGTCATCTCAGACCGCGCCGGAGGCCTCTTCGACAAGCCTCACGCCGGAAGGTAAACTGAGCCCGGAAACCGCTGCCAACGGAAGAGCGCTGGCCTTCCGGCAGCCGTGTGGCCCTGCGCGGCGGATTTCACGACAGTGCCCGGGCGGAGAAACATCTCGGTGAGAGTGGCAAGGTCCAGCTGGGATCGTTGTTCGCAGGGTCGCGGCGAGCCGGGATCGGCGGAGTCGGCGTGAACCTCGCGCTGGCCGTCTCGATTCCATTCCTCGGCGCCGCGTTGGTGCCGTTGAGCTGTGCCCGAGGTCGTCTGTGGTCGGCCTTCGTCGCGGGTGCGGTGACACTGTCCTCCCTCGTCGCACTGGCACCGGCTGCCCTCCGGGTCATGGCGGGCGACACCGTGATCTGGCGTCACGCGTGGGTCCCGTCCGTCGGACTCGAGCTGTCGCTGCGGCTGGACGGGCTTGGCCTGATGTTCGCTCTGATGATCCTGGGCATCGGCGTGCTGGTGATCCTGTACGCCCGGTACTACCTGTCCGAGCACGATCCGATGGGTCGGTTCTACGCCTACCTGCTGCTTTTCATGGGCTCGATGCTCGGCGTGGTGCTGTCCGAGAATCTGATCCAGCTGCTGGTTTTCTGGGAGCTGACCAGCCTCACCTCGTTCCTGCTGATCAGCTACTGGCGGCACCGCGAGGACGCCCGCGAGGGCGCCATCATGGCGCTTGCGATCACCGGCGGTGGCGGCCTGGCCTTGCTGGGCGGGTTCCTGATGCTCGGTACGATGGCGGGCAGCTTCAACCTGTCCGTCGTCCTGCAGGCCGGGGACGCGATCCACGGGCACCCTTGGTACGTCCCGGCGCTGGTGCTGATTCTGCTCGGCGTCTTCACGAAGTCCGCCCAGTTCCCCTTCCATTTCTGGCTTCCCCACGCCATGGCGGCGCCGACGCCGGTCAGTGCGTACCTGCACTCGGCCACCATGGTCAAGGCGGGGGTCTTCCTTCTGGCCCGACTGTTCCCCGCCCTTTCATTTTCGACGGAATGGTCCGTCCTGGTCGGTGGGGCGGGCCTCGCCACCCTGGTGATCGGCGCGGGCACGGCGCTTTTCAAGCACGACCTGAAGGGCCTGTTGGCGTACTCGACCGTCAGCCACCTCGGCCTGATCACCCTGCTCTTCGGCATCGGCACGCCGCTCGCGGCCGTCGCCGCGCTGTTCCACATCGTGAACCACGCGACCTTCAAGGCGTCGCTGTTCATGGCGGCCGGCATCATCGACCACGAGGCGGGAACCCGCGACATGCGCCGGCTGAGCGGTTTGTGGCGCTGCATGCCGTACACGGCCGTGCTGGCGATGGTCGCCGCGGCCGCGATGGCGGGCGTGCCGCTGCTCAACGGGTTCCTTTCGAAGGAGATGTTCTTCGCGAAGACGGTGTACGTGTCAGCCGAGGGTACGACCCCGTGGCTGCCCGTGGTGGCGACTCTTGCTGGAGTCTTCGCCGTCGCGTACTCACTGCGCTTCATCCACGATGTCTTCTTCGGCGGCGATCCCGTGGATCTGCCGCGGGTACCCCACGAGCCGCCACGCTGGATGAACGTGCCGGTCGAGCTCCTGGTCCTGGTCTGCGTGGCGGTCGGCGTCGTGCCCGCCTGGACCGTCGGCCCGTTTCTCGAGGTCGCGGCGAGGGCGACTCTGCAGGGCGAGCTCCCCGAGTACAGCCTGGCACTCTGGCACGGTTTCACGCCTGCGCTGGGCATGAGCATGCTGGCCCTTCTCGGAGGCGTGCTCGTCTACGTTCGGCGCGCGAGGCTGTTCGTGCTGTACGACCGGGTCATGGCCCGGATCGACGCGCGCGAGATGTACCGCTGGCTCGAGGCCCGGCTGTATCAGATCGTCGAGGGTTTGAGCGCGGTGCTCGAACGGCCATCGCTCCACCGACTGGTCGCCGTGCTGACCCTGGTCGCCTGCTGCGCGGCGGTCATCGGATTCTCGGGACATTCCCCGTTGAACGGCGGCCGGCCGTTGACGCCCGTCGATCCGATCAGCCTGGCGGCCTTTCTCGGGCTCCTGATCGGCACCTTCGGTACGGTCGTCCTGCATCGCGAGCGCTACCTCGCGGTGGTGTTCCTCAGTGTGGTCGGATTGTTCATCGCCCTCACCTTCGTGAAGTTCTCGGCGCCCGATCTGGCGCTGACCCAGCTGTCGGTGGAGCTGGTGACCATCGTGCTGCTGCTGCTGGCGTTGTTCTTCCTCCCGCAGAGGAGCCCGGACGAGTCCCGACCGGTCGTGCGCGGGCTCGACCTGGGGCTCGCCGTGCTCGCGGGCGGCGGCGCGGGGCTGCTCAGCTGGGCGGTGTTGAGTCGACCCTACGAGACGATCTCGGGCTATTTCCTCGACAACGCGGTTTCCGGCGCCGGCGGCGCGAACGTGGTGAACGTCATTCTGGTCGATTTCCGCGGCTTCGACACCCTCGGCGAGATCATCGTGCTCGCACTGGCCGCGGTCGGCATCTTCTCCCTCCTCGAGGGCGTCCACCTGCAACAGCCGACCGGGGACGAGACGGCGCGACCCTGGAACTGGGACACCCACCCGCTCATCATGGCGACCTTCTCCCGGCTCCTGCTGCCGCTCGCACTGCTGGTCGCTTTGTTTCTGCTGCTGCGCGGGCACAACCAGCCGGGCGGCGGTTTCATCGCCGGTCTCATCACGGCGGTCGCCCTGATTCTGCAGTACCTCGCCAACGGCATCTCGTGGACGATCCAGCGGGTGAGGAGAACGCTGCACCCGTTGCTCGGCGTCGGTCTGCTGATCGCGGTTTCAACCGGCGCGGCGAGCTGGTTGTTCGGCAGTCCGTTCCTCACGTCCGCCTTCACCCACGTGCACTGGCCGCTGGTGGGCGATCTCGAGCTCGCCTCGGCGATGCTGTTCGACCTCGGGGTTTTCCTGGTGGTCGTCGGCGTCACTCTTGCCGTGCTGGTCCGGTTGGCCACGTTCCACCGCGCCGAAGAGTCAACCGGACCGCACCCGGGGGAGCGCGGCTGATGGAGGCGCTGGTATCCGTGACCATCGGGGTCCTCACCGCATGTGGGGTCTTTCTGAGCCTTCGTGGCCGGACCTTTTCGGTCATCCTGGGGCTGACCCTGCTCTCGTACGCGGTCAACCTCTTCGTTTTCGCCATGGGCCACCTGACCATCGGGGCGCCGCCGATCATCGAGGCTTCGCGCACCACCTACGCCGACCCGCTGCCCCAGGCGCTGGTCCTGACCTCGATCGTGATCAGCTTCGGAATGACCGCCTTCGTCGTCATGCTCGCCCTGCGTGCGCGAGCGGACCTCGGCAACGACCACGTCGACGGCAGGGGAGACGACGCGTGAATCACCTGCCGATCCTGCCGTTGATGGTGCCGCTGCTGGCAGCGATCGCGCTGGCGCTGTTGCGCGAGTGGTCGATGCCGGTGCGGCGCACGATCAGTCTCGCTGCCAACTTCATGTTGTTGCTGGTCGCGCTGCGGCTGCTTGGCGCCAGCTCGGGCGGCGAGATCGAGGTGTACCGTCTCGGCAACTGGCCCGCGCCGTACGGCATCGTCCTGGTCGCCGACCGCCTGGCGGCGGTGATGGTTGTCACGACCGCCCTGCTGTCCGTGTGTGTGGTGTGCCATGCGGCCCTGGGCGCCGACCGCTGCGGGCGCTACTTCCATCTCCTGTTCCAGCTCCAGCTCTTCGGGCTCAACGGCGCCTTCCTCACCGGCGATCTGTTCAACCTCTTCGTGTTCTTCGAGGTCCTGCTGATCGCCTCCTACGGCCTCTTGCTGCAGGGAGGCGGGCGGCCGCGCACGCGCGCAGGACTGCACTACGTGGTATTGAACGTGGTCGGCTCCATCCTGTTCCTGTTCGCGGTCGGAACCTTGTACGGCGTCCTCGGAACGCTCAACATGGCGGACCTGGCGCAACGGATGACGGAGCTGGCGCCGCAGCACATCGGGGTCGTGCGCGCGGCCGGCCTGCTGCTGTTCGTCGTTTTCGCATTGAAGGCCGCGCTGGTGCCGCTGCACTCGTGGCTGCCCGCTGCCTATGCGAACGCGAAT
>DATIVB010000195.1:0-2131 GCA_035466375.1 Chondromyces sp. | reverse complement strand
CCTGGTGGGGCCGCGCCCCGAGCAGCCGAAGTTCGTCGAGCGGTTCTGCAGCCGCTACCCGGCCTACAACGTCCGCCACCGGGTGCGCGCCGGCCTCACCGGCTGGGCGCAGGTCAACGGCCTCCGCGGCGACACCTCGATCCGGCAGCGCATGGTGCACGACCTCTACTACATCGAGAACTGGAGCCTGGCGCTCGACCTGCGGATCCTGTGGCGCACCCTGTGGCTCGCGTTCCACGAAGCGAAGGCGTGAGGATTCGAGTGAGGAATTAGGAATTAGGAATTAGGAATGCCGCCCGCCCGCCCATTTCCGATTTGGGATTTCGGATTTTCCACCCACCCTCCCGGGTTTCAGGGGAGGGCGGGCGGGAACTCAAAACTCAACACTCAACACTGAAGCTTACGCCCGATTTTCATCGGGTCCGCCGGCGGGCAGGCCGGCGGTGCGTCGCAGCACCGCGGCGGTGGCCTCGGCGGTCCGCTCCCAGGAGAAGCGCGCCGCGCGGTCGCGGCCGAGCGCGACCAGCCGCTCACGGTGCCCTGAGTCGGCGAGCAGTGCCGACGTCGCCGAGGCGATGCCGTGCGGGCTGGAGGGGTCCACGTACACCGCGGCGGGCCCGGCGATTTCCGGCATGGCCGAGGACCCGGACGTGATCACCGGGGTCCCGCAGGCCATGCCCTCGAGCAGCGGCAGGCCGAAGCCCTCGATCCACGACGGGAACAGCAGCGCGTCGGCGCCCCGGTACAGCGCGCCCAGCCGGGAGCGGTCCACGTAGTCGAGGTGGCGGATCCACGGCCGCGCGGGGGAGGCCTCGAGCTCGTGGCGGATGGCCTCGGTGTGCCAGCCCCAGCGCCCGACCAGCACCAGCTCCCCCGGGTAGCCCCACTCCTTGAGCAAGGCGAAAGCGCGCAGGACGCCGACCACGTTCTTACGCGGCTCGAGGGTGGACACGAACAGCAGGTAGCGCTCGGGCAGCCCGGGCGTCTCACCGGTGTCAGGGAACAGGTCGGGGTCGATGCCCTCGTGGATGGTGTGGATGAGGCGGCGGTCGAAGCCGAGGCGGTCCTCGATCTCGTGCGCCGTCGCGTCGGACACCGCGATCAGACGGTCGGCGTGGCACAGGGTGCGGGGCAGGCGGCGCCTGAGACCGGCCAGGGTCTCCGGCGCGACGGCCTCGGGCATGGCGGCGAAGGCGAGATCGTGCACCGTCGCCACCTGAGCGCGGCCGAAGGGCTCCTGCTCGCCGTGGAGGAAGAAGTTGGGTGCGAAGAGCACGTCGTTGCCGTCGAAGAGTCGCAGCAGCGGCTCGACCACCCAGCGCAGCACCTGCAGCGTCGGGCGGACCGGAAGCAGGAATCCCTCTGGGATCTGGTGCACCCGGAGCCGCATGTGGCGGGTGCCCGGCATCGCCGGTGGCGGCGGCTCGTCCGGCGCGAGAAAGGTTCGCGCATACAGGTTGTAGCTGAGGCCGTCGTCGCGGCGGTCGAGCGCCGCGAGCAGGTGCCACTCGTACCACCCGACCCCGGTCATGTTCTCGAAGAATGGGTGAGCGTCGACGGCGACGGCCGCCACCTCCTCGGCGTGAACCACCCGGCGCTGGAATCGCCGCCAGCGGGCACGCAGCGTTCCCGCGAGGTCGCGGGCGATCGCCGCGAAGAAACCCGAGGTCGTCATGACGCGTCGGAGCATGGAGGAATCATACCGCGCAAAAACCTGGAGTTAGGAATTAGGAATTAGGAATTAGGAATGAGGAATTAGGAATTAGGAATGAGGAATTAGGAATACCCGGCCGCCCACCCATTTGAAATTTGGGATTTGGGATTTCGGATTTCGGATTTCCCACCCACCCTCCCGGAGCATTTGCGGGGGTGGGTGGGAACTCAAAACTCAAAACTCAGAACTCAAAACTCGAAATGTTGCCCACCGCTACGAATCCAGCACGGCCCAACGTTCCAACGTTCCAACGTTCTGACGTTTCAACGTTCTAAAGTTCCAACGTTCAAACGTTTAAACGCCGCTGGGATCGCGCTAGGATGTCGGGCATGAGGATCGGCGTCATCGCGGCCGAGCTGGAGGGGCGCCGGACCGGCGTCGGCCGGTATCTGGAGGGCATGCTCGGGGGGCTGCAGT
>DATIVB010000194.1:0-2576 GCA_035466375.1 Chondromyces sp. | reverse complement strand
GGTATGTAGCGCTCTCCCGGCTGCAGCGGGCGGCGGGCGTTGTCGGGCAGACCGGCGATCGTCTTCGGGGGGCTGGGCTCCATGGAATCACCTCGCAGGCGTTGTGCGGACGCCATAGTCTACATGGCCTCCACAAACCGTGCCCGTGCCCGCCTCCGTGCCTGGATGCAGGTTCAGTGACAGCGACAGACGTCAGTGTCAGCTGCAGCGTCAGAGGGCAGCGACCGCGACAGCTGCCGGGGTAGCGAGCAGGCGGCGCGACCTCGGCACAACGACCTCCGATGCGTTCACACCGATCGATTCAAGGAGTCGTTTGAACCACAGAGCCACAGAGAACACAGAGAAACCACAGAGAGAGATCTTGACCTAGCAAGAAGACCATTTCTGGGTGGTCGTGCGATGGGTCGGAAAACCCTCTGTGCGGCACTCTGTGCTCTCTGTGCCTCTGTGGTTCAGACGGGTGGGCGGAAATCCGAAATTCGAAATTCGAAATCCTGGGCCTGTGCCGTGTGCTACGGTCTGGGTTCGTGGACCGCGCTCGTCGCCCGACTCGCCGCACGCCGAAGCCAGCCGTGGACCTCGGTCAACTCCTGCACGAGACCTTCGGCCACAACGGATTCCGCCCGCTCCAGGAGGAGGTCTGCCGGGCGGTCGCGGCGGGCGACGACGTGCTGTTGGTGATGCCCACCGGCGCCGGCAAGTCGCTGTGCTACCAACTGCCGGGGCTGGCGCGCGGCGGCACGACCCTGGTGCTGTCGCCGCTGATCGCGCTCATGGAGGACCAGGTGGCGGCGCTCGCAGGCCGCGGCCTGAGGGCCGAGAGAATCCACTCCGGCCGCGACCGCGCCGACTCGCGCGCGGTCTGCCGCCGCTACCTCGAGGGCGGGCTCGACTTTCTCTTCGTGGCGCCGGAGCGGCTTGCCGTTCCCGGCTTCCCCGAGATGCTCGCTCGGCGGCCGCCGGTCCTGATCGCAGTCGACGAGGCCCACTGCATCTCCCACTGGGGGCACGATTTCCGCCCCGAGTACCGAATGCTCCAGCAGCGCCTGCCGATGCTCCGTCCGGCGCCGGTCATCGCCCTCACCGCCACCGCCACGCCGGTCGTCCAGCGGGACATCCTCGAGCAGCTGGAGATCCCGGAGGCAAAGCGCTTCATCCACGGCTTCCGGCGCGACAACATCGCGGTCGAGGTGGTGGAGGCCACGCCGTCGCTGCGGCGCGACCTCGTCCGCCGCCTCCTCGCCGATCGCGGCCGGCGCCCGGCGATCGTCTACACGCCGACCCGCAAGGAGGCCGAAGGGCTCGGGGCCGAGCTCGCGGAAGACTTTCCGGCCGCGGCCTACCACGCCGGAATGAGCCCCGCGATACGGGATCAGGGGCAGCGCGCTTTCCAGAGCGGCGGGATCGAGGTCATCGTCGCCACCATCGCCTTCGGCATGGGGATCGACAAGCCCGACGTCCGCACGGTGGTCCACACCGGTCTGCCTGGGACCCTGGAGGGCTATTACCAGGAGATCGGCCGCGCCGGCCGTGACGGCGCGGCCGCGCGGGCGGTGCTGCTGTTCTCGTGGTCCGATCGCCACACCCACGAGTTCTTCCTCGAGCGGGATTACCCCGAGCCCCGGATCCTGGAAGCGCTGTACGCGGCGCTCGGCTCGCGGCCGCGGCCGGTGGCGGATCTGCGCGCTGCGCTCGGGCTCGCGGACGAGGTCTTCGCCGCCGCCCTCGAAAAGCTCTGGATCCACCGCGGCGCGATCGTCGATCCCGAGGAGAACGCGGCCCGCGGCCGGCCCGACTGGCGCCAGCCCTACGAGCGGCAGCGCGCCCACCGGCGCGACCAGATCGAGCGCGTGATGGCCTTCGCCGGCGGCCGTGGTTGCCGCATGCTCCAGCTGGTCGAGCACTTCGGCGACCAGCACGACTCGGGCCGACCGTGCGGCGCGTGCGATCAGTGCGCGCCGGAACACTGCGAGGTTGTGAGCTTTCGCGCGCCGACCCGGGCCGAGCACGAGGTGCTGGCTGCGGTGCTCGACCTGCTGCGCGACACCGACGGGCTGAGCACGGGCCAGCTCCACCGCCAGGCCGTCGGCCCCCCGGCGATGGCGCGTCCGCAGTTCGAGTCGCTGATCGACGGTCTGTCGCGGGCGGGGCTGGTGGACGTCCGCGCCGACTCCTTTGTCAAGGACGGCCGCACGATCCGCTTTCAGCGAGCGTGGCTGACGCGCCGCGCCCGGCTCGCCGGGGCCGACGGGATCGACGGCGTGCGACTGGTGAAGACAGCCGACCCGGTCGCGCGGCCGCGGCGCGCTGCAGGCCGGGCTCGAGGCGCGGCCGCACCGAAGACCGCCCGCCCCGCTGCGGAGACCGTCCTCGGTGTGAGCGAGCGCGCGCTCTTCGAGCGCCTGCGCGCCTGGCGTCTCGAGGAGGCGCGGCGGCGCCGGGTGCCGGCCTTCCGCATCCTCAGCGACCGCACCCTGGTCGCCATATGCCGCGCGCGGCCGGCCGACGAGGAAGAGCTGCTCGAGGTGGCGGGCATCGGCCCGGCCATCCTGAGCAAATACGGAAGCAAGGTGCTC
>DATIVB010000193.1:0-1921 GCA_035466375.1 Chondromyces sp. | reverse complement strand
TTCGCCAACGCCCAGGAGGTGCGCAGCCTGATCGCCCGGGTGGGTGCGGCCGGCAAGTGGACGGCGGCCTACATGGAGACCGCCGGCGAGTTCACCCCCGGCAACCTGGTCTACTTCGTGGCCTCCGCCTGCGACGAGGTGTCCATGAACCCGCAGGGCGACCTCAACCTCATCGGCCTGTCGTCGCAGACGCCATTCATCGAGGGCACCTTCGACAAGCTCGATATCCGAGCCGAGTTTCCGGGCCGCGGCGACTACAAGACTGCCCGCTTCATGTACACCGAGAGCGGCTTCACCGAGGAGCACCGCGAGATGACCGGCTGGCTGCTCGACTCGGTGATGCGGCAGATGGTGGAGGGCATCGCCGGCAATCGCGATCTCTCGGCCGAGGAGGTGCGGAGCCTGATCGACCGCGCGCCGTTCTTCGGCGTCGAGGCGGTCGAGGCGGGGCTGGTCGACCGCGTCGAGGACTGGGGCGAGTTCAAGAGCCGGCTCGAGGAGCGCGAGCCGAAGGCGCAGGCGGTGAGCGCGAGGTCCTACCACAAGCGGGGACGTCTCCAATTCAAGGGCCCGAAGATCGCCGTCGTGACGGGGGTCGGGGCCATCATGCGCGGATCGAGCGGGGAGAGCATCAACCCGCTGTTCGGCGGCGAGATCATGGGCTCGGATACCATCTCGCAGGCCTTCCGCGACGCCCGCGAGGTTGGGGGGCTCGAGGCGGTGGTCTTCCGCATCGACTCGCCCGGCGGCAGCGCGCTGGCCTCGGAGATCATCCGCCGCGAGATGCTGCGCACCGCCGAGGAGGTGCCGGTGGTCGTTTCGATGTCCAACGTCGCCGCCTCCGGCGGCTACTGGATCAGCTGCGGCGCGCAGCGCATCGTCGCCGAGCCCGGAACCCTGACCGCGTCGATCGGCGTCTTCGCCGGCCACCTCAACATGTCCGGCTTCTGGTCGAACAAGCTCGGCGTCACCTTCGGCAAGCTCGACCGCGGTGCCAACGCCAACCTCTACGGCGAGCTCGAGGACTGGACCGACCAACAGCGCGCGGTGGTGGACCGCCTCCTCGACCGCATCTACGACGACTTCGTGGAACGCGTGGCAGCATCGCGCGACATGACGCCGGAGGCGGTCGACGCCATCGGCCGCGGCCGCGTCTTCACCGGCGCGCAGGCAGTGGAGAACGGGCTGGTTGACGTGCTCGGCGGTCTCGACGAGGCGATCGACGAGGCGAAGAAGCTGGCCGGCATCGAGCCCGATGCGGCGGTCCATCTGGTGGAGTTCCCGCGCAAGCTGCCGTGGTGGCAGCAGCTGGCGCAGCGGCGCAACGCCGACCGGCTCGCCCTCGAGCAAAGGCTCGAGCTCCTCGAGCAGTGGCTCGCGACCGGCACCGTCGACACCCCGGGCGCGGTGTGGATGCCGCCGATTCAAATCGAATAGTTCTTAGTTTTGAGTTTTGAGTTCCCGCACACCCCCCCCGCGGGATAGGTGGGAAGCGTGTTCGGTACTCGGTTGAGCGCCCACGTGGATGGGTGGTCAGTGGCCAGACACGGTGCTCGAGTCTCGTGAATCGGGTGCGTGCGCCTTTTCAACGAGTGGTCAACCTTCGCCAACCCACCGATGCGATGCCTGTCCCGGTGCTGAGCTCAAGCCTCGCCCGAAAACTCAAAATTCAAAACTCAAAACTCAACACTTGATTCCGTCTCACGCGGGTCCTACTAGGACAGTGACCCGGCCCCTCGCGACCTCGTCCCCGGCTTCGTCGCGAACCAGAACCGTCGCCGGGGCCTCGGCCGGCGCGCCGGCGTCCGGGAGCTCGAAGCGCGCTTCGGCGGTGAGCAGGCCGCGCGCCTTCTTGACGAAGTCGGTCTCGACCCGGACCGGGATCATCCGCGTGTCCGGCGGCAGGGTGGCGAGGACCGCG
>DATIVB010000192.1:0-10914 GCA_035466375.1 Chondromyces sp. | reverse complement strand
TCGAGGATCACCTCGTCGGGGGCGTCCGGCGATCCTTTCCTGCGGCAGTAGATCGGATACTCGAGGCCCTCGTCGAAGCGCTCGAAGTAGTAGTAGCCTCGAGAGAGAGCCGGCACCGTCGAGTCTGTGGGCTGGACCCGGTTCTTGAGCTCCCGGAAAAGCTCATCCTGCAGCGCGGCAGTCCCGGCGAGCATCGCGTCCGTATAGTCGTTCTCGGCCTCGAGGTAGGCGAGAACCTTCGGGTCGCTGCGCTCGCGCAGCCAGTAGTACTCGTCGACGCGGGCCTCGCCGTGGACCTCGATCGAGTGGGGGACCTTCTTGGCGACCGGCGGCTTCGGGGCGGGCTGCGCGCAGGAGACCGCCAGCACCGCGGCCAGCACCACCATCGCACCACGGACTTTCGGGATCATCATGCTGGACCTCCGGCTCGGCGTCGCGGCCGGTGAGCCGCCGCCGAGTCCGGAGTATACGGTGGGTCAGCCCCGGATGCCCTGCATGCGGCGGTCGAGCGCGTACAGCAGCTCGGCAACAACGGCGTCGGTGCGCTGGGAGACCATCGGACCGCGGTCCTCGTCGGGCCGCGCCTGGACGTCGACCACGACCCGCTCGCCCTTGGCCAGGATCCGCAGCACGAAAACCGGCTGGCCGCGGTTGGCGGCGGGCGGCTCGGCCACGAGCCTGCCGGCGCCGCGGTCCGCCTCGACGAGGTAGCCCTCGTCCTCGAGCACCTCGACCGCGTTGTCGAAGACCGTGTCGCGAGGGGCCAGGTAGCTCCGGGACCACTGATCCGTGCGGCCGCCGGTGGAGCCGCACGCCGCCGCCACCGCAATCAGGAGAACAGCGAGCGCCGTCGCCGGCGCCGCGGGCACCGCCCGGACGGGCGCGGGAACCGCTCTCCGGCAGCGTCGCGGCGCGGCGATCACTTCTTCTCGCTGCCGCCGCGTCCGAGGCCCTTGATCATCCAGATCTCGGTGCCGTTCTTCTCGAAGCGAACCTCGTCCATGAGCTGGTTGATGAGGAAGATCCCGCGGCCGCCGTCGGCGTAGATGTTCTCGCCCACCACCGGGCTGGGAACCGACTCGGGGTTGAATCCGGGCCCCGGGTCGCGGACCACGATCACCATCCCCTTGTGCTCGTCGCAGGCCACGATCACCTCAACGAGCTTTTCCGGGTCGTGGCAGCAGCCGTGCTCGACCGCGTTGGCCAGGGCCTCGTAGAGCGAGACCTCGATCTCGAACTCACTGTCCGTGGCACAGCCCTGCTGTTGGATGACCTCCATGATCTCCTCGACGACGGGTGCTATTGCCTCGACGTGGCCCGGCACCTCCTTCTGCACACGCACCACCATCTGGCCCGCGTCCAACTCACACCGTGGCGTCGGTTCCGGCATTTTCAATCACTCCAACCCGGTCTCGTCGTCGAGAAGCCGCACACCCGGTGGCCGGAGACCGACGGTCGTTTCATCCATGATGATACTTGCACGATCATACCCGATCGTCCGACATCCGATGTGCGAGGCACAGCGGCCCCGGTCCGCAGTACTACCGCGACCATCGTCGCGTTCGTCGGCCCACCCATCCTGTGCCTCCCGGCGATCTGAATCTGTGTTGCGGCCGAGATTGTATCTCAGCTTTCGGGGATTGGCCAGACGCCAGGCCCGAACAGTTGAAAGAGTGCATCCGTTCAGGACTCGATCCGTCGCCCCGTCACGACCTGGAAGCCCTTCACATCGAGGTCCTTACCGCTGATCGTGCCCCGCTCCTCCGCGGGCCCGAGCGAGAGCTTCCACTGGTAGAGCCCGGAGAAAAACTCGCTGACCTTGGCCGTGAGCTCGTCGAAGGCACCGCTCAACTCATAGCGGACGGCGTCCTCCTCGCTGTCCCATACGGTCACCGACAGGACGCGGGAGCGCGCCTTGACGCTCTCGACCAGGAAAACCCCCCGGCACCCCTTGGTGGCGATCAGGGCCGGCTTGATCTCCTGGTCGTAGCGTTGTTTGAGCTCGTCGTAACGTCCGGGCTCCACCCGCGCGGACACGATGCGCACGAAGAATCGTTGCGGGCCGGTCGCATCCACGACCTCGCTGACCGCCGCGACCTCCACCGGGTACCTCTCGACATCGGGGTCGTGGAGCGCCGGGACCTCGGGCGCACTGCCGCTGCTCAATCCGACCTTCCACTCGGTCGCGTCGACCATGTATTCGTCGCTCTCGTCCAGGAGCTGGTCATAGAGCCCGCTCCGCTCATAGGCCTCGGCGGCCTCCGCGCTGCGCCACGTCGTCATCGAGATGCACTCGTCACTGTCGGAGGACGGCCGCAACAGGCTGGCGTAGAGACAGCCGGGCGTCTCCTGGAGGGCGGGGATGATCCTCGCCTCGTAAAAGCCGGCGAACTCTGGCCCCAGCTCTTTCTTGATCTTCAGATGCACGAACCGCATGAACATGGCGTTCCTCCCCGTCCCCCGGAGGTCAACGTCAACTCGACCGACCGACTCTGCAGCAGTACTTGAGTTCCTTCTGGCAAAACCCCGCCTCTGGCAGCGGACATTCCGCACCGTCACCGAATTCCGGCAGCAGTTTCATCTACCGGCTCTCCCCTTGCGTCCCGCAATCCGCCGCACGGTCCGGATGCGAGTGGTCCGCAGCCCGTCGGCAAACTCCATGAAAAGTCCCGGCGCCGCAATGTGCTCGGTGAACAGCGCATGGCCGCCGGCGGTGCAGCCCAGCACCTCGAGCCTGACCGTGCCCGCACCCTCGCGCTCGAACCAGCCCCCGCTGACCTCGAAGGAGCCGTCGGCTTGTGCTGTCAGCGAGTACACCGAGTTTCTCGTCGACACCACGACCCGATCGCCCGCTTCCAGGTCCCGGCGCTTGACGCCGCCGACGATCCCCGCCGCCTCGGCCAGATTATCGATCGGGATCGCCTTGACCGGCCGGACCCTGCGGTGGATGCCGCTCGGAGGATCGGTCATTCGACGCCTCCCCCACCGCCCGGCACGCGGGACGCGTGGCCCACAATACCGTCGGGCGGCGTCGGACCACCTCGTGGGGCAGCCGTCCCGGCTGCCGGGTGGGAGGAAAGGCTTGAGTCCGATCCCGATCCCGTTCCCGTTCCCGTTCCCGCCACCGACGGACTCACCGTCTCTGTGCTCGAAATGCGCTCCAACCAACACAGATGCGCGATGTTGGGGTGGTTGAGCGAGGCCTGCATCACCGCTTCGCGACGGAAGCGGTCGAGCCTCTCGGGGCTCGCGGCCATCTCGGCCGGCAGGATTTTGAGCGCGACATCCCGCCCGAGCTTCGTGTCGGTCGCGCGCCACACCTCCCCCATCCCGCCGGCGCCGAGCGCAGCAGTGATGCGGTAATGGGCGAGGGTGGTACCGATCACGGCAGCACCTCATCGAGCCGCTCCCACTCCCGCCTGGCCCGCTTCATCGCCTGATCAAAGCGCGACTCACCGCGGATATTGTCCAAGAGCCAATCGTGCTCGGAGAGGAACGGGTAGTTGATCATCCCGGCGTCGATCGCGCGGTCGAGCCAGTGGAGCGCCTCATCGTTGGCGCCGACCGCAGCATGGGCAGTCGCCAGAAACCAGGGGATTTCCGCGTCCCACTCGGCGACTTGTCGGTACGGGCCGTCGGCGAGCCGCAGAACCTCCGCACGGTCCTCCCGCCAGGCCGCCCGGTTGAGCCCCATCTGCCAGGTGGCCACGTCCGAGTCCGGCTCGGCCTTCAGCGCCTCGGTCAACGACTCCGCCTCGTCGAACCGCCGCGCGTAGCACAGGGCCATGACGTAGTTCGACCGCCACACCGGGGTCACCGGATCAAGGGCAAACATCCGGCTTGCAGCATCCACCGCCTCCGAGAACCGGCCAGCGAACAACGGCACCATGGCGCAGACCAGCAGGCTCATCGGGTTGAGCGGATCTACAGTGGCCAGTCGCGCCGCAACCGGGGCCGCAACGTCGGGCTTTCCGCCCAACCAGCCGAGCACGTGGGTGTAGAGCGCAAGCGCCATGACTTCGTTCGGATAGGCCATCAACACGCGCTGCAAGCTCGCCGCGCAGGCATGGATTTCCCCCCGGGCCATCTGGGTCTGCGCGCGCACCAGGTGCCCGCGCGGCGACTCGGGCTCGAGCGCGAAGATCTTGTCCACGCAGTCTTCCGCGTTCCCGATGAACTCTTCCTCGCGTCCGACCGCGGCGCCGATGTTGACGTACTGGAAGTACGCCTCACCGAGCCCCTGATAGATCAGAGCGTTGTCACCGATCAGCTCGAGCGCCGATTCAAGATGGCTGATCGCCAGATCCAGGCCACCGGGCATGAAGCTCCAGATCTCGTTTCGCGCACGAAGGTAGCTCTCCTGGGCGCGGACGTCGTCGATCGGCCGCTCGGCGAGCTGCGCCTCTTCCTGCGGCGTCATCCGAATCTCGAGAGCGTCCACGATCGATCTCGACACCCGCTCCTGGAAATCGAACACATCGTCCAGTGTGCCCGCGTACTTGTCGGCCCAGAGCTGGGCGTCGTTCGGGGCGTCCACCAGCCGCGCCGTGATCCGCAGGTCGTTTGCAGAACGCCGCACGCTGCCCTCGAGCACGAACCGGCAGCCGAGGTCACGGCCGATCGCCGCAAGCCCGCGCGGGTCGCCCTTGAGACGCATCGCCGAGGACCGGGAGATCACCCGCAGCGCCCGGACCCGCGACAGGTCGGTGATGATCTCGTCGGTGAGCCCGTCCGAGAAGTACTCGGTGTCGGCATCGGGGCTGAGATTGGCGAATGGGAGGACGACGATTGATTTCGATTCGGTCGAATCCTGGCAGTGAGGAGAGATGGAGGGCGGCTCCTCCCCCTTCTCTCGCAATGCGGCGTTCAACTCCTCGAGCAGAGCTTTGGCGGCCTTCAGGTCCGAGGTCTCGAAGCCTTCGGTGAACCACGAGTAGGTCTGCTCGAGCCGTTCGTGGGCCTCGGCGATTCGACCCTCATCTCGTCTCAGCCTCGCCAGGCTCATCGTGGCCCGCAGCTCCCACGACTTCGCCTGCTGCCGCTGCGCCACCTCGATGGCCTTCAAGAAACAGCGCTCGCTTTCGAGCGGCTCGGATGAGAGCAGAAACTCACCCTTCAGGCGATGAAGCTCCGCGTCATTGAAGTGCTCGCCCGTCTCGTTGGCGTGGTCGAATGCCCTCTCGATCATCGCGAGGGCTTCGTCGTACCGCCCCGAACCAGCGCAACCCTGCGCCACGACCCCAAGGGTGAATGAACGCGCCCACCCGAACTCGATGGCCTGCAAGCGGTCAACTCCGGTCCGAGCCCACTCGGTCCCCTTTGCGATCTCTCCCTGGGCGATCGAGGCCCACCCCTGGCAGACGCGGCCGAAATCCCGGAACATCGGCATCTCGAACTCCGTACCGAGGTCGACGCATCGTTCGGCCAGCACCCGACCCTCCTCCACGAAGCCGGTCAATTGTCGAATCCAGGAGGCGAAGAGCGGGCCGAAGGCCTGAGTTGCAGGATCGGAGAACGTGTTCGCGAGAGTGGCGCCTGCAGTGGCTTCCCGAATGGCGTGATCGGGGTATCCGGCCAGCCACAGCGCCAACGCCCCCATGCTGTGGGCCGACACAGCGGAATCGTAACCAAAGAGTGAGGCGAGCGACCGGTGTTCATCGGGCTCATAGAGTGCCAGCGCCCGCGCCGCGTGCTCGCTCGCCGGCACCGGATCTCCGATGCAGACGAGATTGTCGGCCATGACCGAGTGCGCGGCCACCAGCAGACCCTGGTCGTCGCCTTTGCCCGCCAGCCCGAGCATCTGCTCGGCAACATCCACCGCCGCCTCCAGGTCACCCTGGTTCTGAAAGAACTCCCAGAGCCCGAACAGAACTGGAAAGAGCTGCGGTGCATCGCCGATTTCGTGACAGAGTGCGCGCGCCCGCTTGTACGCTGTGCCCGTATCGGGATGCCCGAATCCGCGGAACGACCGCATTGCCAGACCGAGAGCCAACTGCAGCTCGAGCTCCATCCGAGAGCGCTCCGGTGACGGGTCGAGCCTCTCGACCATCCCGAGGCCCTGATGGGCCAGGGTGGCCGCTTCCCGATGAGCGAAAACGGCATTCGCCTGACCGGCGGCCATCAGGTAGTACTTCGCTGCCCGGGAAAAATCTCGGCCGACCTCGAACAACGCGGCAAGCTCATGTGCCACCGGGCGGATCTTCCGGCCATGAGCCGTTTCCAAGGCCTCACCCACCTCGCGGCTCAATCTCGCCCTTCGGGTCGGTTTGAGCGAGCCGTAGAGCGAGTTCTGATAGAGCACATGCACGAATCGATATCGAAGGGTGAGAGTGCGATCGGGGAGTTCGGCCTCCCCGGCGAGCGTCACGAAGGCGTGCACGCGCTCCAGATCCTCGAGCCTCTCTTCGGTCACTTCCGGGGAAATGCCCAACACCCGGGCGGCGATCGCCGAGTCGAACTCATAGCCCTGTACGCTCGCCACCGTCAGCAGCTCGTGATCTGCCTCATCGAGCTGCCCGATCTTGCGTTCGATCATCCCCAGCACAGACTCCGGCAATTGGCGCTCGATCTCCGGCAGACCGTGGATCAGTCTCCACCCGCCGTCCACCTGTCCGATCGCACCCTGGTCTCGCAGATACCGCACGAGGTCGGCCATGAACAGCGGGCTGCCCTCGGTCTTCTCATGGATCAACGCCGGGAACTCGGGGGGAAAGCCGTGGCCAGGGAACTCGAGATCGAGGTACTCCGCAATCTCGGCCTCGTGCAGAAACCCGAGCTGGATCTCGCGGCACACTCCGCGCGTCTGCAGATCGGGCTTGATCTGCAGGAAGGGGTGCTTTGAAAGCTGCATATCCGAGGGCCGGTAGGTCACCACCACGAGCACGTTGGAACCTTCGAACTTTCCGGCCAGGAAGCTGAGAAGATCGACGGTGGATTCGTCCGCCCAGTGAAGGTCGTCGAGAAAAAGGATCAGGGGTCGCGACTGCGACAAATCCTGGACGCAGGCCACGAAATCCAGCTTCAGCCGCTCCTGAGTGGTCTCCTTCACCTGTTCGAGAAGCCGCAGGGACTCGTCGCTGTCCTCACTCAGAGGCGAAATCTGGGCATACCAGGCGGGCGCCGCCCGCTTGATGATCGGTTCCACCGCCTCCCCTTCCCTCGATTGCAGCAGGCTGTCCAGCGCTTCGAGAATGGGCAGATAGGCATCGGAGCCACCGATGCGCTCGGACGACCGCCCTCGGGCCACCGTACAACCGCCGTCGACCACGGCCTCCGCCAGGAACTCTTCCACCAGGGTGGTCTTGCCGATGCCGGGCTCGCCGGCCACGCACATGAGCGAGCCTCGGCCGTTTCGCGCCTCCTCGAGAGCGCCCCGCAGACTTTCGAGCTCCGACAGGCGCCCTACGGTGCGACGCTCGGAGCGGGCAACCGTTTCCACGGTCCCACCGGTTTCCGGTTCGGTTGGCCCCTCGACCCCGGCCAGGTTGGTGCGCCGCAGAAGATCCGAATAGCGCGGGTCGCCGCGCAGCGTGTCGAACATCGGGTGCACCGCCAGGTACATGAGCAGCGGGTCCCGTTCCTCGAGGCTTTGATCGATGCACGCGAATGCCGCGTCCATCTCGTCAAACGCGGCGTGCACGAGGCCGAGTGCGAGCGGGCTCCTGTAACCCGCTCCCGGCCGAGCGGTCTCGCCGACGAGCTCGAACGCCTCATCGCGCCGACCGGCCAGCGCGTAGGACAGCGCCAGGGCCTGACACGGAGCGTTGACCGGCCCGTGGGTTTCGACCGCCCGCTCTCCGACCGCGATCGCCTCCTGCAACTTTTTGTCGAAGAGCAGGGCGTAGGCGAGCTCGACCTGGACCAGCAGTTGCCTCGAGTCGAGGGTGAGACCCCGGCGGCATGACGCCTGGGCCTCGTCGAACCTCCTCGCGCAGGTCAGGACTCGTCCGCGATTGCCGGCGTAGAGCGCCGACAGTGGATCCAGTTCGATCGCGAGATCGAGTTCCGCGAGAGCCTCGTCGAACCGGCCCATTCCGAGCAGCCAGCACAGCCCATACAGTTCGTGGACCCGGGCCGACGCGGGCGCCAGCTCGAGCGCCTTCCGGAAGAGCACCTCGCCTTCGGACCAGTCGTGGTCCAACACGACCGACACGACCGCCACGGCCGCCTGCGCTTCCCCGTGATGCGGATCCACCCGCAGCGCCCTCTCGCCGAGCTCCCGCGTGTTCGGGAGCATTTCGCGAGGATTTGCGAACATGTACGCCATCGTCAGGTGGTAGAACGCGGAAAACGCCAGAGCATCGGGATACTCGGGGTCGAGGGTCAGCGCACGCCGGAAACAGACGAGGGCCCGTTCGGTGGACTCCGGCGTGAACCGGGAAAAGTGGTGGCGACCCTCGAGCAGCGCCTCGTAGGCCGCGACGTTGGCCGTCTGGCGCCGTGCCGGCTCCGAGGCCCCGAGACTCACGTGGAGTTTTTCGACGATCGCCGCGGCGATCTCGTCCTGGATCGCGAAGACGTCGACGAGTTCGCGATCGAAGCGCTCGCTCCAGATGTGCGAATCGTCGGCGACGTCGATCAGCTGCGCCGTGATCCGCAGCTTCTGCCCCGCCTTGCGGACGCTCCCCTCGAGCAACGTTTCCACACCCAGCGCCGCACCGACTTTGCGCAGATCCTGTTCGCCCCGGAAACGAAAGGCCGACGTGCGCGCGATCACCCGCAGCCCCGGGAGCCGGGTCAATGCGTTGATGATCTCCTCGGCCATGCCCTCGCAGAAGTAGTCCTGGTCCTTTTCGGGGCTCATGTCGGTGAAGGGCAGGACGGCGATCGCGACGGGACCGCGCTCCGGTTCGGTTCCTGTCTTCTCCTCCCCTGTCGACTCGACCTGCGGCCGCTCAGCCCCCAGTACCTTCAGGCCGGCCTTGGCGAGACCCTCGACGATCCGCGCCTCGAGCTCCGGCAGGGCGTAAACCCAGGGATCCAGACCGACCCGCTTGTAGTCCTTCTCGAAGTCGGGCCACACCCGCAGCAGGTCGCGGGCTGCGGCCTCTGCGGCCCGCCGGTTGCCGAGCTGAGCATTGGCTACAGTCCGCGCCAGAGGGTCGGCCCAGTACTCCGGCATGTTGATCTGATCGGCGATCTCCAGTGCCTCGGCATCGCGCCCCTGACGGTAGGCGTTCATGAAGGGCGAGAAGCGGTACCATCCCGGGTGCCGGGTATTGAGGTCCATCGCCTGCTGCACCAAACCGGTGCCCCTCTCCCAGTCGCCCGAGTAGCCGAGCATGATGCCGATCATCGCCATCGTGTCGGTGGAGCGGCGGTTGAGCTCGAGAGCGCGGTTGGCGGCCGACCGGAAGGCGCCCGGGTTCTGGCTGTGGAAATACGCTTGGGCGAGATAGAAATGAGCCAGCTGGCTCGCCGGATCGGCCTCCACGGCCTGACGGGCGAGCGCGAGGGCCCGCCTCAGAGGATCGGGCCGCGAGTTGAAGTCGTGGTTCGCCTCCTCGATACAGAGGCTCGCCATCGCCGCCAGGATTTCGGCGTTGTTCGGGTCGCGCTCGGCGGCTGCTTCCACTGCAGCCCGCGTGATGAGGTGGTCCTCGGCGCTGATCCGCTGCCGATAGAGGAAGAGCCGCAGAATCGCCTCGTGCGACGTCAAGGACTCGGGCGGCTTCGAGTCCGTCTCGACCGCCATCGAGCGTGTGAGCGCGCCGTGCGGGTCGGCGACCGTCGCCACCACGCGGTCGGTGATCTCGTCCTGCAGCTCGAAGACGTCGTCCGCGTCGAGGTTCCGGTCGTAGGTCTCGGACCACAGGTGGGTCCCGGTCCCGGCATCGATCAGGTTCATGCCGATCCGGATCCTCGAGCCGGCCCTGCGGATGCCGCCCTCCATCACGTAGCGCGCGCCCAGCTCCTCCCCCACCTGCCGGACATCGGTTGCCTCACCGCGGTAGCGGCGGGTCGACTTGCGGGCGACCACGAAGAGGTACGAGAACCGCGACAGTCCGCTCGCGATGTCTTCCTCGAGCCCGTCGGCGAACGCCTCGATCTCCGCGTCGCCTCCCGGGCAGCCGAGGGGCAGCACCGCGATCCACGGCACGTCGCTGCGTCTGACCTGAGAGCTGCTCGCCCCGGATCGCGGCACCCGTGTTCGCGTACGATCGGCCGGCGAAGGCGGCCGGCCGATGGCAGAGGATTCCTGCCGCAGCGCCTTGAGCTCGTTGAAGACGTCGCGCGCGGTCTGGTAGCGGTCGCGGCGGTCCTTCTCCAGACACCGTGAGATCACCCGCCCGAGGTGGCGCGGCAGGTCGTCGCGAATCTCCACAACCGACGACGGCACGTCCCGGAGGATCGACGACATCAGCGCCGGCTGGCTCGAGCCCGAAAACGGCCGTTCCCCGGTCGCCATCTCATACAGCAGCACGCCGAGCGAGAAGATGTCCGTGCGGTGGTCGACGGTCTTGCCCTCCACCTGCTCGGGCGACATGTAGGGCACCGTGCCGACGATCGTGCCGACGCCGGTCAATGCCTCGGTCGGCAGCTCGCTCGTGCCGGATACGCCCTCGGACTCCTGCAGCTTGGCGAGCCCGAAGTCCAGCACCTTCACCCGGCCCTCGCCGTCCACCATCACGTTCGAGGGCTTGAGGTCGCGGTGGATCACGCTCTTGTCGTGCGCCGCCGAGATCGCCTCGGCGAGCGGCGTCGCCAGCTCTAAGAAGCGCTCGAAGTCAAAACCGCCGTCCGGGATCAGCTTGTCGAGGCTGCGGCCCTCGATCAGCTCCATGACGAGGAAGGTCACAGGGCCGGCGGCCGCGGGGCCGGCCGCCGGCGGTTCTGAATTCTGAATTCTGAATTTTGAATTCCCGCCCGACCGCCCCTCGTCTCGAGCAGCGTTGTCGTCCTCGGGTTGGACCC
>DATIVB010000191.1:0-15689 GCA_035466375.1 Chondromyces sp. | reverse complement strand
CCTGGCCGGCGGCGGCAAGATGTTCGTGACCGTGGCGGGGGCCATGTCCACCGCCGAGCTCGGGCTGTCGCTGGCCGAGATGATCCGCCAGGGGAAGGTCCACGGCATCAGCTGCACCGGCGCCAACCTCGAGGAGGACGTCTTCAACCTGGTCGCGCACGATCACTACGTGCGCGTCCCCCGCTACCGCGACCTGACGCCGGCCGACGAGCAGGACCTGCTCGACCGCCACCTCAACCGGGTCACCGACACCTGCATCCCCGAGGAGGAGGCGATGCGCCGCATGGAGCACGTGCTGCTCGAGCTCTGGCAGCGCGCCGACCGCGCGGGGGAGCGCTACCTTCCGCACGAGTTCTTCTACCAGGCGCTCAACGAAGGCCTGCTTCGCGAGCACTACCAGATCGACCCCGCCGACTCGTGGATGGTGGCCGCCGCCGCGCGCAACCTGCCGCTCTTCGTGCCCGGGTGGGAGGACTCGACCCTGGGCAACATCTTCGCCGCCCGCGTCATCGACGGCAGGGTGAAGAATGCGACCACGGTGCGGGGCGGCATCGAGTACATGATGGCCCTCGCCGAGTGGTACACCGAGATCACGGCCGACGCCGGCCTCGGCTTCTTCCAGATCGGCGGTGGGATCGCCGGCGACTTCCCGATCTGCGTGGTGCCCATGCTGCACCAGGACCTACGGCGCACCGAGGTGCCGCTGTGGAGCTACTTCTGCCAGATCTCCGACTCCACCACCAGCTACGGCTCGTACTCCGGTGCGGTGCCCAACGAGAAGATCACCTGGGGCAAGCTCGGCGCCGACACCCCGTCCTACATCATCGAGTCGGATGCGAGCATCGTCGCACCGTTGATCTTCGCCTATGTTCTTGGATGGTGATCCCTAACTCAAATCCTGAGCTCCGATTTTCGTCTGACGAAAATCGGAGCTCAGGATCTGTAGGCGAAGATCATCGACAGAAACCGATACACCAGCTTCGCCGCCAGGAAGGCGCTCGCCCAGTGCTGGTCGGAGGGCAGCAGCTCGACGACGTCGAAGCCGATGACGCGGCGGCGGCGGGCGAGACGCTCGAGGAGGCCCACGACCTGGTACCAGCCGAGTCCGCCTGGCTCGGGGGTGCCGGTGGCCGGCAGGACCGAGGGGTCGAAGCCGTCGAGGTCGAGGGTCACCCACACCGCGTCGCCGAGCGGCGACACGGCGTCGTCCATCCAGCTCGTGTCGGAGGGCCCGGAGGCCGCGATCTGGTGCGCCCAGAACACCCGGTGCGGCTCGAGCGCCGGCACCTCCGAGGCGTCCACGGCGCGGATCCCGACCTGGACGATGGGGCAGAGCTCCCGCACCCTCGCCATCACGCAGGCGTGGTTGTAGCGGGAGCCCTGGTACTCCTCGCGGGTGTCGGCGTGGGCGTCCACCTGCAGCACCGAGAGCCCCGGCAGGTGGCGGGCGGCGGCGCGGATGGCGCCGATCGACACCGAGTGCTCGCCGCCGAGCACCACCGGCAGCACGCCGGCCGCCAACAGGGGGGCGACGCGATCGTCCACCAGGTCCGCCAGGCGCTCCGGTCCCTCGTCGCAGCGGACCGGATCGAGGGTCGCGATACCCCGTCGGTAGACCTCGGTCGCGGTCGGGATGTCGTACCACTCGACCTGGTGCGAGGCCTCGATGATGGCCTGCGGGCCGCGGTCGGCGCCCTTCATCCAGGTGCTGGTACGGTCGTAGGGCACCGGCAGCACCGCGATCGCGGCCGCAGCCGGGTCCGTGAACCGCGCCGGAAGGTCGCCGAAGCCGGGCCCGCCCGCCATGCCGTCTACTCCAGGTAGGTGGAGCCGGCGAGGCCGGCCTCGTAGGCCAGGAGGATCGAGCGCGAGTCGGCGACCGTCACCAGACCGCGGCGCACCGCCTGCTCGCAGTCGCGGCGCATGGCCTCGGCGAGGGCGCGCGGGTCGTACTCCAGATACCCGAGCACCTCGCCGACGGTGTCCCCGGCCACCTCCTCCTCGATGCGCCACCCCCCGCCCTTCTCGGAGCGGATGTGGACGAGGTTCGTGTCGCCGAAGAGATTGTGGAGGTCGCCCAGGGTCTCCTGGTAGGCGCCGACCAGAAACACGGCCATGTAGTAGGGCTCGCCGTCGCGCAGCTCGTGCACCGGGAGCACCGGCGCCACCTCGCGCACCGCGTCGATGAAGCGGTCGATCTTGCCGTCCGAGTCACAGGTGATGTCGACCAGGGTCGCGCGCCGGGTCGGCTGCTCGGCAAGACGGTGGATCGGCATGACCGGGAAGACCTGGTCGATGGCCCAGGCGTCGGGCAGCGACTGGAACACCGACAGGTTGCAGAAGTAGGTGTCGCTGAGGCGGTACTCGAGCTCCTCGAGCTCCTCCGGCAGGGTATCGAGCTCGGCGGCGCGCCGCCAGATTTCGAGGCAGGTCGACCAGTAGAGGCGATCGACGAGGCCGCGCTGGGCGAGGTCGAGGAGCCCGACCGTGAACAGGGTCCGCGCCTCCTCCCGCGCCTGCACCGCGTCGTGAAAGGCCTCGAGCAGCCGTTCGGGCTCGATCGAGGCGTAGGCATCGAGCAGGTCGCTGAGGACGCGCGGCGAGCCCACGGCCTCCACCTTCGAACGGGCGCTCTCGAGGTCGAGGGTCCAACGGTCGAGCTGGTTGCAGCCGAGGACGTTGAAGACCAGCACGCTGTGGTGTCCGACCATGGCGCGGCCCGCCTCGGTGACGATGGTCGGGTGGGCCACGCCCGCGTCGTCGCACACCGACTTGATCCGGTACACCACCGTGGTCGCGTACTCCTGCAGGCTGTAGTTGACCGAGAAATCGCTGTTGGTCTGACTGCCGTCGTAGTCGACCCCGAGGCCGCCGCCGACGTCGATGTACTCGAGCTTCGCCCCCATTCCCTGCAGCTCGACGAACACGCGCGCGAGCTCGGTCAGGCCGGTGTTGATGACCTGGATGTCCGAGATCTGCGAGCCCATGTGGCAGTGCAGCAGCTCGAGGCAGTCGAGCATGCCGGCCTCCCGCAATCTCGCCACGACCTCGAGCATGCCGGGGACGGTGAGCCCGAACTTGGCCTTCTCGCCGGTCGATGCCCGCCAGCGGCCGACGGACTCGCTCTCGAGCTTGAGCCGGACGCCGATGTGGGGCCGCACGCCCATGGCCTGCGCCTGCCCCACGATGAGGTCGAGCTCGTCGAGGTTCTCGATCACCGCCACCACCCGGCGGCCGAGCTTGGTCGCCAGCAGCATGTAGCGGACGTAATGCGCCTCCTTGAACCCGTTGCAGATGATCAGGTGGTCATTGCCCTTGGCCGTGAGCGCCATCACCGCCAGCAGCTCGGGCTTGGAACCGACCTCGAGGCCGAAACCGACCTTCTTGCCGTGCTCCTCGATGCCCTGCACCAGGTAGCGGTGCTGGTTGACCTTGATCGGGTAGACCGCCTGGTAGCCGGCCCCGTAGCCGGTGTCCTCGATGGCCGCTGCGAAGGCCGCCGCCATGTCCTCCATGCGGCGCTCCACGAGCTCCGGGAAACCGACCATCACCGGCGTCATGACGCCGCGCTCGCGCAGACCGCCCATGATCTCGTACAGGTCGACCGCGCTGTCGGCCTCGCGGCCCGGCACGACCACGAGGTGCCCGGTCTCGCCGACCTCGAAAAAATCCTCGCCCCACTCGCCGATGCGGTAGAGCTCGGCGGAATCGGCGGCGCTCCAGGGGGCCTCCCCATCCCTCACGGCTTCGGACGAGGCCACCGGTTCGTCGGCGGCGGAGAGGTCGCGCGATTTCGTTTCCCGTTTCGTGTCCAATGTCCTCAGACCTTCCTCCGGCGCTCGCGCGCCGGCGCAGGCATCATACCGTCAGCTTTCGGGAAGCGCACGCGGACGCCGGGTGGATCAGGCGTCGCCGCCTCGCGGTTCGGAGTCGAAGAATGCGGCGAGGTCGGGGTCCTGTAGCGGATCGAACTCCGGCGCGATACCGGTCACGAGATCGGCCCGCTCCACCGCTTCCTCCACCTCAGGCGAAGGCGCCGCGGGTTCCTTCGAAGCCCGGGACTCGAGGTAGCGCCGGAGGCGCTCCGCGCCGTCCTCGGCAAAGCCGGTGAATCGCACGCCGACGCCGTCGAACCCTCCCTGGTGGCGCGAAGCGTGTCGCACCATCTCGCCGCGGCCGATGATCGAGCCCGCCTGCTCCGAGAGGTGGAGCCGGAAGACCACCGGCGACCCGAGCTTCGGCCGGTTCTCCATCCGGACCAGCATGCCGGTTGCCGACAGGTTCACGGTCTGGCAGAAGAGCTCGCGGCCTCGGTTGCCGAGGGCTGTCATCAGATTCATCGGCACGCGCGCGGCGACCCGCGGCGCGACCTCGAGCAGGCTCGCCATCTGGTCGCAGATCATCTGCGGCGGGTCGCTGACCAGCATCACCCTGTTGACACCGTGGCTCTTCAAGGCGCGCGCGGCATCGACCCGATCGGGTTTGGCGAGCACCATGATGGCGGCGTTGCGGCTCGGCGACTGGCCGCGGCGGATCTCCGCCACGATCTTCTCCAGCGAGCGTTCGCTCGGCTCGGCGTCGAGGATGATGACGTCGTAGCGTTGCTCCGCCGCCAGCTCGACGCCGCGCTCCGGGCTCGCCACCCAGTCCACCTGCAGCGCATCGCGCTGGAGCACCGGCGCCAGGCGTCGGAAAGCATCCTGCTCGACCCCGGCCGCCAGCACCTTGGGTTCCTTGAAGCTCATCGGTCCACCCCCCACGGATCTTCACGGAATGCGCCGTTTACGGCGTCGGAGCCGCGACATCACGCCCGTTCCCGGCCGTATACTCTCAATTGTCTCATTCCCGGAGCTCGCCGCGGCCCGAGAACCGCATCCACCTCTTCCGAGCTGCGGCAGGCGGCGGCTCGTCCAGCTTCAGGGCGAGCAGGAGGGGATACAGCCACGCCTCGTCGGCGGCGGTGGCCCGGGCCGCGGCGGCCAGCACCGGGTGCCGGCGCGGGATGACCCACCCGTTCGCGGTCCGGCGGGGCTCGCCGCCGCCTGCGCCCATGCCGACTGTGCGCGGCGCGAGGGCCTCGCGCAGCAGGCCGAGCACGCGCCGCTCGGAGTCGATGAGATCGCGGTCGGCCACCGGCCGTCCGGCGCGCCCCCCACGGAGGTGCGTCAGCAGCCCCCGGGCCCACTCCGCCGCGTTCTCGAGCCAGCGCCCCGCGCGATGGGGGCGGCGGCGCGGCGGCGCCTGGAGGCGGACCCCCGTGAGCTCGGCAACGAGCGCCCGAAGCTCGGCGGAAGCCAGAAGAACCACCGACCGGTCCGCCAGTACGTCTGATTCGGAGTCCCCGGGGCCGATCGCATACAGCCGGCCACCCTGCCGGGCGGCGAGGGCCGCGACCGCCGACACGGACAGCAGGCCGCCGTTGCCGGCCAGGGTCTCGAGCACCGGCAGCTCGCACACCTCCGCCGTTCGCAGGCCGCGGCTCGCGGCCCGCAGCAGCAGCTCCTGGAGCCTCCGGCGCACGGCAGGCTCCATGCTTTCCATGCGACTTTGCAGCTGCACCATCATCCACACGGCCTTCTCGACCAGCTGCGCGACATAGGGCTGGACGGCGTGCCGGAGGTCCGCGCTGCTGGCCATCGCGGGCACGATGCCGCCGAGCTCGACCGCCGCCTCGAACGGGGGGTAGCCGGGGACGGCGGCCTTCGCCGCCACGATCCCCTCTCGCAGCAGCCACAGCACCGGCTGCTCGCCCTCGCGCGTGAGCCCGATGCGGCACGGCAGGGGCTGGGTGATGTCGACGTGGTACATCCCGGACGCGAAGCCGCGCGGCAGCGGCGAGCCGTCGAGCGAGACCCGGGCGCCGGCGAACCTGCAGGCCGATCGCAGCCAGGCGACCGCACGCCGAGCGTCGAGAGCGGTACACGACCACCGGATCTCCTGCCGCGACGAGGGCTCGGCCGCGGGCAGATCGCGCAGGCGGGGGCGTCCTCCACTGCGGTGCGCGAGCCGCAGCACCCGCTTTCCGAGACCGCTGTCGATGCGCAGGCGGGCGCCCTGCAGAGCCCCCGCAGACAGCAGCGCGTCGGCGCCGGCCCTCTCGAGCTCGGCGATCGCCCGCTGCCGGAGCGGGGGCTCCCCGCGGCCGTCGAGCGCGGTGGCGAGCTCGCCGAGCACCCCGGCTTCGACCGCCGCCCCGGTCCACGCGATCGAGAAGCCGCGGCGGCGGCGCACCTCAACCTCGGAGGCGCCGCTCGAGAGCGCGAAGCGGACGAGCTCGGCCGGGATCTGCCAGCTGCCACTGAAGCGCGCCTCGGCCAGCGTCCGCAGCTCGCTCGCGACATCGATGGCGAAGAGGCCGCCGCCGCTCATACAGCTCCTCCAGCGGCCTCGGACAGGGCGCTCGAGGCGAGCGCGGCGAGACAGCGGCGGCGCCGCCCGACCGGCATTCCGAGGTGCTCGGTGACGGCGTCCGCCAGCAGCAGGGCGGCATGGGCGGGTCGCGCATCGGCGACGCCCGAGACCATCCGCCAGATCTCCGCCTCTTCGTCCACGACGAGCCAGGTTTCGCTCCCGGGCAGTGCGAGCTGCGGTCCGAACAGCACCGCGATCTCCTCGCCCACCGCCGCCGCCACCCGCACGCGGCAGGGCTCCCCGGCCTCGGCCAACGCTCGCTCGACCCTCGAGGCTACGGCCGTGGGCCGCGACCGGCTCAGCAACTCCTGCCACCCATCGAGGTCGACCGCTCCGAGGGCCCCGACCACCGCCGCACCCTCGACGCTCGCCGCGTCGATGACGAGTCCGCCGGCCGAGGCCGCGCGCCGCGCCAGGTCCGAGCCCGCGCTCCCGGCGGCGAGGCGTCCGTCGCGCGAAGCCGACCGTGCCCGCGCCAGGGACACCCGTCGTCCGCCGAGCAGCGGCACCACGCGACGAGCGAACAGCGCTTCGGCTCCCGCGTAGCTCGCCGGCCGCGCCGCGGCACCGCGCAGCAGGCCGGCGATGTCGCCGGCGGTGCCGGGTTGAAGCTCGCGGCGCCATGAGCGCCGCAGCAGCAGGGCCACGGCGACGGCGACCGCCAACAGGATCAGCGAGAAAGTGAACGTACGGGCCGCGGGCCATCGCGGCCACCGCCCCGACCGTTGGACAGCCTGTTCCGACGGGGTCGCGGCCGCGAGGGACAGGACGCTGGCGTCCACGACGCGCCAACCACCGTCTTCAGCCTCGAACTCGACCCAGGCGTGGAGGCCCGGGAGGGCCCGTCCATCGGCGCCGAGCCAGCCCACTGCGAGCCGCGCCGGCACGCCGGCGGCCCCGAGAAGCGCGGTCAGCAAGGCGTTCTGGACGTCGCAGTCCCCGGCGCCCACCAGCGCCGCACGCTCGAAGAGAT
Organism: Chondromyces sp.; assembly: GCA_035466375.1. Classification (GTDB taxonomy): domain Bacteria; phylum Acidobacteriota; class Thermoanaerobaculia; order Thermoanaerobaculales; family Sulfomarinibacteraceae; genus Sulfomarinibacter. The sequence goes on along the minus strand of DATIVB010000191.1, from coordinate 8,305 downwards.
CGAGCCCGCGGGCGCGCGCCGCGCGGTGGGCTTCGATGACTGAAGGTGAGGCGTCGTACCGAACCTGCCGCGCCACCACGTCCGCGGCCGCGGATGCAAGGGCCGAGGGCGCCTGGCCGGTGGCGCCGGATACCCAGTCCAGCATTCCGGACGGCAGCGGCGGCCAGTCGCCGACGGCGCCCGACGCCCCCTCGAACACAGGACCCGAGCGGTAGGAAAGGACCCCCTCGGTGGCGGTCTCGAAGCGAAGGACCGGTCGACCGCCGTCGTCGGCGAGCAGCTCCATCACCGCGCCGTCGAGGCGCACGCTCTGCGGATCGATGGCGTGGCCGGTGGCCAGCGGGAGCCGCAGCGAGCCCCGCTCCGCAACGACCTCGAGCTCGAGCTCGAGACAGCGTTCGAGGCAGGGGGCACCGGCGTACGGGCGCAGTCGGCCGACCGCCGAACCGACCGGCCGGCCGAACTCGTCGAGCCCGGAGACCGTGAGAACCGCAAAATGGGGCCGCGCGCCGCGCGGCCGGAAGCGGAGCTCGATTGCCGCCCGGGACCCGGCCACGGAGTCCACCTCGGGGCCCATGTAGCGGCCCGCCAGCCCCCGGTAGGGCGCGACGGTGGGGGCCGCCGACACGGTGGCGACGGGCGGCGATTGGGCCGCCGGTTCGCCGCCGTCCGATCCCGGACCGAGCCGACCCCAGCCGAGCACTGCCAGCACGATCAGAGCGGCCGATGCGGCAGCCAGGCGAAGCCAGCGCGCCGAGGCCCACGCCTCTCGGACGGCCTCGACCGCGCGCCGCACGAAACCCGAACGGGTGTGGCGGTCGAGCTCGGCCCGCACGAGGCGAGCGAGCTCTCGGTTCCCAACCGCCACCAGGCGCCGCAGCGCGCGGTCCTCGCGGGCATCGCCGCGGGCCATCAGGACGGACAGCTCGCGGCTGTCGATCAGCGCGCTGGGCATCAGCGCACCTGCGATCGCGCCACCCGCACCGCGGCGCGTCCCGCCGGCCACCAGCAGCTCCTCGAGGCTCGCCGCGTCGCGCACCCTGAGGCCGTGCGCGAAGATCTCGACCCGCGGCGCCGCCGCGAGGCCGACGACGCCGCGCAGCCCGCGACGGCGGAAGCCGAGGCTCGGCGGCGACAGCTCGAGCTCCGCGCGCACCACCTCCCCGTCGACCCGCACTTCGAGGGGACGGTCCGCCGAGTCGCGGCGGCCGAGGAACGGCGCGTCGCGCAGCACCGCCGCCCGGACCGCCGAGGAGATGTCAGCGCCGTCGGCAGCGCGCTCGAGCACGACCTCGGTACCCCGCTCGATGGCGGCCACCGAGACCGACTGGACCTCGAGCGCGGCATCGAGACGGACCTGCCACCCCGGCCCACGCCGGGGACGGGACCGCACCAACAGCGTGTCCGGGGCGAACCGGAGGACCGACCAGAAGCCGATCCCGAACCGCCCTGCCGTACGGGAGCGGCCCCGCTTGCTCGACGCATAGAGGGTGAACAGGTAGCGCTTCGCGTGCTCGAAGCTCATGCCGTCGCCGTCGTCGCGACAGCTGAGGCGGTCCCGGCCGTCGACCCGGGCGGTCTCCAACCACACCCTGCTCGCGCCCGCGTCGCGGGCATTCTGCAGCAGCTCGCGCACGAAGACCCAGGCGTCGGCGCCGTAGCGCGCCGCCTCCCAGCGCGCCCGGTCGTGGAAGGAGCTGTCGGCAGGTGAGGTCACGGGGACAGTGTAGAGGGATGGGGAGGATTTCGAATTTCGAATTTCGAATTTCGAATGTTCGGACACCCGCGAGAACCACAGAGGCACAGAGAACACAGAGTCATCACAGAGAGAGATCATGACCTCGCACCACAGTGATCTGTGGATGGTCGTGCGACGGGTTGGAAATCCCTCTGTGCGGCTCTGTGCCCTCTGTGTCTCTGTGGTTCAGTGGATTCCTCGAACCGGTTGGCCTGGACGACCCCGAGGTGGCCATGCCGCGGTCACGCCGCCGGCTCACTGCCACTGCCGCTGTCGCGGCCACTGTCACGGTTGCTGCCCACTGACCCTGCTGCTGTCACTGCAATCTGCCGCTGTCACTGCACATGATGAATTCGGGCTTGGCAACGGTAACGGTAACGGTAACGGGCTCGGGCTCGGATTCGAACAGCCTGCTCCCAGGTAGTGCGAGCGCAAGTAGGGCCCCAGGTGGGTGGGCGGGCGGGCGGCGGGCCGGGTACAATGATCCGATGACCCCCGACCTCGGCAGGCTGCAACTCTTCGTCCGCGCCACGCTCGGCTGCGGGTGTCCGGACGAGGTCCTGCAGTGGATCGAGTGCTCGCAGCAATCCCAGACGAACGGCGATGACGAGCTCCGGCTGACCCGCATCGACGTCGGCGGTCGCCTGCTGGTCTACGTGATCCAGGCCGCGAACCACCCGGCAGCGGCCGCGGCCGCTGTGCCGACGGTGATCGCGTCAGGGCTGGTGGAGCGGTCCCGGGGAGGCTTCAACCGGCTGCGGATCGTGGTTGCGGACCCCGATGTGGAAGCTGCGCGGCCGCTGGCGGAGGCCAGCTTCGCCGCCTCGGCGCCGCGCGACGATCGCCTTCACCTGCACGTGGTGTCGGCCGACGAGCTGCCCTTCGACTGAGCGGCCCGTCACGCCGCGGTTCAGTACAGCGGCTCGGCGGCGATCCAGGACATGGTCTGCTCGGGCTCGAGCTCGTGCGAGGCACGGTCGTCGCAGGTGTGGGTGCTCTGGCCGCAGCTCGGGCAGCTCTGGGGCTCACCGATCATGGTCCGGTCGGTCTTCTCCGCCGACCACACCGAGATGGCATCGCAATAGGTACAACGAATCGGATCGGGCTTCTGAATCATCGAATTCCCTCCGTAGGTCCGGAGCCAAACTATCGCATATGCGCAAATGAAGGAAAGTCCGGCTGCGGCAGACACCGCCGCATCGCGGCGGCGCGACGCCGCCGCGAATTAGGAATTAGGAATTAGGAATTAGGAATTTCCACCCGTCCCCCCGGTGGTGGGCAGGCGGTCGATAAACGGGTGGAAGAGGGAACGGTCGCATTACGCAGGGTTCGCGGCCACCCGACATTCAGCGTCGATCTGGCCTGGGGGGGGCGGCATTCCTAATTCCTCATTTCTAATTCCTCATTCCTACAGCAGTCTCTCGTCTCCCCGGTCGCCGAGGGCGATGACGGTCTGGAAGAGGGCGCGCACGATCTCGATGTTGTTGGACAGGAGATCGAAGAAGTCCTCGGCCTCGATGACCAGCAGGCGGGTGTCGCTGAGGGCGACGGCGTCCGCGAGCCGCGGGCGCCCGCTCAGGATGTCGAGGACCCCGAAGCGCCCACTTGCCCCGATGACCGCGCCCGCGTCGCCGTTCGCATCCAGACTCACCCGTCCCTCGACGACGCAATAGAGGCTGTCGGCCGGGTCGTCGCGGCGGAAAATGACCGCCCCTTTGTCGAAGCTGCGCTCGCTGGCGATCGCCGCCAGTCGCAGCACCTCCTCGGCGTTGCAGTGCGCGAACAGGTCGACGCCCTGCAGAAAGACCATCATTTCGATATGCGCCATCGGGGCCATGTCACCATCTCCTCGCCTGGCCAGCACGCCGCGGGCCAGCGGACCGTCCGCCATCCGCCGGCTCACCCAGGCTGCGGTCTCCCGAACCATCGGATCGTTGGAACTCTCGGCGAGCTCCGAGACGACTGGAACGAGCGAGGTCATGCCCTCGCTCCACACGCAGTGCAGCGCCGCGAGCACGATGCCGATGGCGCTCGGGTCCTCTGTCGGCTCGACGCGGACCAGACGTTCGATCGTCGCCTCCGGGTCCTGCACGACGATGCCGAAGTACTGCTCCGCCCGCCGCAGCTTGTCCTCGGGCGGCGCGTCGTCGATAACCGCGAACGCGTCGCGCCGGAACGCCCCGGAGAGGGTGTTGTCGAGGTACTCGAGGGCGCGCGCACGCAGCCTCGGCTGGTTGCTGAGCAGGCTCCGCTGCGCGGCCCGGACGTCCTCCGGGGCCTCGACCAGCTGCAGCAGCCCGAAGAGGTTGCCCACCGAGCGCGACATGCGGTGTGCCAACAGCTGCTGGGGCAGGGTCGGCACGCGTCCGTCCTTCCGCCACACCGCCAGCGGCCCCTCGAGCTGCGCCTGGTGGAGCGACGAAACCGCCCACAGATCCGCGAGCAGGCGCAGGTACTCCGCGGCCTCGCGTCGCACCTGTTGGCTCACGGTGCGCCGCTTGAACTGGATCGACGCGTCGCGGGTCCGCAGGTACACGAGCGCCTCGATGGTCTTGGCCCGGAGCACCGCGTCGCCTGCGTCGAGGCGGTCGGCGAGGGCGTCCGCACCGCCCTGCCCGCCGATCAGCGCCACGGTCTTGGGGACCGCCCGCCGCACCCAGACCTGTTCGTCGCGCGAACCCATGAACAGCAGCAGCGGCGCGATAGCGCTCTCGCCCTGAGCCACCAGAGCCTGCCGGGCCTCATGCTTGAGGCGGCGGTTGCCCATCAGCGAGATCAGGATCGTGGCGTAGAGGGGGTTCGGCCCGCTGCGCTGGAAACGCGCCTCGACGGCCGCGATGGCGGCCCGGACGACGACGATGGTGTCGTCGTAGAGCAGCGACACGATGAGCTCGCTGGCGAGAGGATCCGGCAGCTGGCCGAGGGCCCGCGCGGTCTCGGCCCGTACTGCGGGATCCGGGTCGGCGACCAGCTCCGCGAGCACCTCCTCGGCGCGCTCGCGGCCCTCGGCCTCCTCGGCGGCGAGCAGACTCGCCACGGCGGTCGCGCGGACGATCGGCTCCGGGTCGTCGAGGTGCTCCAGCGCCAGGGTGGCGGCGCGCTCGCGACGCACCACGGCCAGCGTCCGCATGGCGGCGGTCCGAACCGCCGCGTCCGGGTCGGTCATCGTTCTCTCGATGAGCTGGGCGGCGTCCTCGCGGCCGGCTTCTCCGAGGACCTCGAGGGTCTTGCAGCGCACCGCGGCACTCTCGTGGTGGAGCAGCAGCGGCGGCACGAGGCGTCCTTCGCCGCTCGCCGAGAGCAGCGCGAGGCTGTGCAAAACCCGCCGCTCGTCGGAGCTGCCAAGCGATTGAATGAGGGTCGTCATGGTCGTCAGATCGCTCGTATCGATCGTCCCCTCGGGCTGGATCACTCCCGAGGCGAGGCCCTCGCGGAAGGCCGACACGTACTCCCTGCGCGCGGCGGCGGTCAGCGCCAGCCACGCGACGGCGAGAACGAGCGTCAGTGCGCCCACGTACGCCGGCGGCAGCAGCTCGATGGTCACCAGGATGAGGATCGCGGCCGCCCCCTTGCCGAAACGTTGCACGAAGACGTCGATGAAGGCCTTGGCCTTGACCCGCAGCTCCTCGGCGACCGGCAGGAAGAGAAGCTCGCGCGTCGCCTGGTCGACGGAGTGGCGGAGCGAGCCCTCGCTGAGGAAGAGCAGCCAGACCAGCGGGTAGACTGCGCCCGAGGCGGCAGCCACCGCCACCACCACCGCCAGCTGAGCAACCGCCACCGACCCCGGCAGCACCCGCAGCCCGACGCTCACACCGAGCACGCGGTGGATGCGGCCGGTAATTCCGAGCTGGAAGAAGAACCCGATCAATCCCATGGCGACGAAGGCCAGACCGATCACCGAGGTCCGCTCGTCGAGCAGGCTCGTGTTCTTCTCCACGTACCAGTAGAACTGCCACTGCACGAGCTGGCCGATGGCGACCGTGGCCAGCATGAGGAGCCCGATCAGGGCCAGCAGTCGCGAGCCCCGGAGCGTCCGCAACCCGCCGCGGGCATCGTCGAATCGGGCCCCGGCCCGCCGGGTCGGGGCAGTCGCGGTCCGGCGCCGGTGCCGTTCGATCAGCAAGACCAGGATCGGCACCAGCGTCATGACCGCCGCGGCGCCGAGCAGGGTGTACCGGGTGCCCAGGACCCGGGTCAGCTTGACGGCCAGCAGCCCTCCGAGGACCGATCCGAGGAGTCCGCCCGCCCCGATGAACGAGAACAGCCGGCGGGCCTGCCGGGAGTCGAAGACCTGATTGGCATAGGTCCAGAACTGCGAGACCGCGATCGCGAATGCCATCCCGAGCCACACGTAGTAGACGACCGCAACCCAGCCCCTGCCGAGGGCGAACAGCCCGAAAAAGGCCACCAGCGCCGCCACGTGCAGCAGGGTGCCGCCGACGATCAGCGCCTCGAGGCTGATCCGGTCCGCCAGCCGCGAGTACAGGACCAGCACCGGAAACGAGACCACGGCTACGGCGAGGTAGACCCAGGGCAGGTTCTCGGCACCGAGAAAATCGATGAAGGTCGCCTGCCGCACGCTCTTGGCGGCGAAGTGGACGGTCGTGAGGAGCAGAAACTCGGTGAAGAAGAGCCAGGCGATCCCCGCCTCGCCGCGGTGGATGCCGAAGGCGGCTTCGCTGAAGCCGCGGCGACGCGGCGCGGCCCGATGACCGCCGTCATCGGATGGCTGCGACGCAGACTGCCCGCCGTCGATGGTCGGTCCGGCTTTCACAGGCCACCACGTTACTCCGTCGCCCGACTCCACGCAATGGCGTCGGGGCTCGTCACTGGCGGCGCGACAGCCTCCGACAGACCTGGAGGCCGGGGGCCCGATGAAAAATCTTAGCGTTCATCACTAAGAAACCGAAATATCGGCCCGACCCTCGAATCTTAGTCCACACATATAAGAAAATTGCTCCCAAGGCCTTGACAAGCGAGCGGGATCTCTCTATATTTTCCTGGCACTCTGAACGAGAGAGTGCTAATTAAAGGAAGTAAATCGAAAGGAGAGAGTCACATGAAGGTGAAACCTTTGGGTGATCGCGTGCTCTTGAAGCGCATCGAGACCGGCGAACAGATGCGCGGCGGCATCATCATTCCGGACACCGCCAAGGAAAAGCCGCAGGAGGCCGAGGTGGTCGCGGTCGGCGACGGCAAACTGGACGACGACGGCAAGCGCATCCCCATGAACGTCAAGAAGGGCCAGCATGTGCTGATCGGCAAGTACACCGGCCAGGACATCAAGATTAACGACGAGGAGCACACCATCGTCCGTGAGGACGAGATCCTCGCCATCATCGAAAAGTAGTCGGGAGGCGCACAATGGCAGGAAAGCAGATCGTCTACTCCGAGGAAGCTCGGAGCAAGATCCTGGCGGGCGTCAACAAGCTCGCCAACGCAGTCAAGGTCACCCTCGGCCCCAAGGGCCGCAACGTGGTGCTCGAGAAGAAGTTCGGCTCGCCGACCATCACCAAGGACGGGGTCACGGTCGCCAAGGAGATCGAGCTCCCCGACCCCCTCGAGAACATGGGTGCGCAGATGGTGCGCGAGGTCGCCTCGAAGACCTCCGACGTGGCCGGTGACGGCACCACCACGGCCACCGTTCTCGCGCAGATCATCTACCGCGAGGGCATCAAGAACGTCACCGCCGGCGCCAACCCGATGGACCTCAAGCGCGGCATCGATCAGGCCACCCGGGTCGCGGTCGACGCGGTCAACAAGCTCGCCAAGCCGGTCGAGGGCGACGCGGTGGCGGCCGTCGGCACCATCTCCGCCAACTCCGACTCGGAGATCGGCGAGATCATCCGCGAGGCGATGGAGAAGGTCGGCAAGGACGGCGTCATCACGGTCGAGGAGGCCAAGGGCCTCGACACCACCCTCGAGGTGGTCGAGGGCATGCAGTTCGACCGCGGCTACCTCTCGCCGTACTTCGTGACCGACGCCGAGCGCATGGAAGTCGTGCTCGAGAACGCGGTCATCCTGATCTTCGAGAAGAAGATCTCCAACATGAAGGACCTGCTGCCGATCCTCGAGAAGGTCGCCCAGCAGGGCAAGCCGCTCCTGATCATCGCCGAGGACGTCGAGGGTGAGGCCCTCGCCACCCTGGTGGTGAACAAGCTCCGCGGCACCCTCCACATCTGCGCCGTCAAGGCGCCGGGCTTCGGCGACCGCCGCAAGGCCATGCTCGAGGACATCGCGGTCCTCACCGGCGGCAAGATGATCTCCGAGGACCTCGGCATCAAGCTCGAGAACGTGACCTGGGACGACCTCGGCACCGCCAAGAAGATCGTCGTCAACAAGGACGACACCACGATCGTCGTCGACGACAGCGACGATTCCAAGCACGAGGCGGTCCTCGGCCGCGTCGGCCAGATCAAGCGCCAGATCGAGGACACCACCTCGGACTACGACCGCGAGAAGCTCCAGGAGCGCCTGGCCAAGCTGGTCGGCGGCGTGGCGCAGATCAAGGTCGGCGCCGCCACCGAGACCGAGATGAAGGAGAAGAAGGCGCGCGTCGAGGACGCG
>DATIVB010000190.1:0-6151 GCA_035466375.1 Chondromyces sp. | reverse complement strand
CCCATGATGGCCTCCTGAATCTAGTATGATAACTAGATATCATCATTCATCATGTTTGTCAAGACATCACCGGCTAAACAGCTGAATCACTTGCTAGTTTGACCCTGAACGACCGAATCACAAGAACCTTCAACGATGGCTGGATGCCAAACCCCAGGCGCACCCTGAAGGGTGCGCCTACAAGAACCACGCGAATGCTCTTTTGCGCCGCACATGCGTTTTGGAATCCGGATCGGTCGGTTCTTCGGAATTCATTCAAGAGGCTCAAGTGAGAACGTTGGTACGTCACGATGTTCGTTTGCCGAACGTTCTATCGAATACGCTCGTACACCAGGAAGCTGAGGGCATACTCGTTCTTCTCGTCCGCGGGGTGGTGCTCTTCCGAGATCAGCTGCCAGTGGTCGAAATCAACCTCGGGGAAGAAGGTGTCGCCCTCGAGCTCGGCATGGACGCGGGTGATGTAGAGGCGGTCCACCAGGTCGCGATCGAGGGCCTCGCGGTAGATGTGGGCGCCGCCGCCGATGAAGGGCTCGTCGTCGTTTCTCGCGATCGCGAGCGCCTCGTCCAGCGAGTGCACCACCGACGCGCCTTCGGCGACGAAAGAGGGATCGCGGGTGACCACCACCATGATCCGACCCGGCAGCGGCTTGCCGAACTCGTCCCACGTCCGGCGGCCTGTCATCAGGTGGTGCCCGGTGGTCGTGGCCTTGAAGTGGCGCAGGTCGCGCGGCAGATGCCAGGGCAGGCCGCCGTCGCGGCCGATGACCCCGTTCGACGACACGGCGACGATCAATGAGACCGGCATACTCAAACCGCGATCGGGGCCTTGATGGCCGGGTGCGGGTCGTAGTCCTCGAGCCGGAAGTCCTCGTACCGGAAGTCGAAGACCGAACGCACCTCCGGGTTGATCCACATCCGCGGCAGCGGCCGCGGCGGGCGGGCCAGCTGCGTCTGCGCCTGCTCGACGTGGTTGCGGTAGAGGTGGACGTCGCCGAAGGTGTGGACGAGCTCCCGCGCCTCGAGCCCGCAGACCTGGCCGACCATCATGGTGAGCAGGGCGTAGGACGCGATGTTGAAGGGCACCCCGAGAAACACGTCGGCGCTGCGCTGGTACAGCTGGCACGAGAGCCCGCCTTCGGCGACCCAGAACTGGAACAGGCAGTGGCACGGCGGCAGCGCCATGTGCTCGATGTCGGCCACGTTCCACGCCGAGACGATGTGGCGCCGCGAGTCGGGGTTCTCCCTGAGACCGTCGACGAGCCTCGTGATCTGGTCGATGCTGCGCCCGTCGGGTGTCGGCCACGAGCGCCACTGGGAGCCGTAGATCGGCCCCAGGTCGCCGTCGGCGTCGGCCCACTCGTCCCAGATCGTGACCTTGTTGTCGTGCAGGTAGCGGAGGTTGGTGTCGCCGGCGAGAAACCACAGCAGCTCGTGGATGATCGAGCGCAGGTGCAGCTTCTTGGTGGTCAGCGCGGGAAAGCCGTCGCGGAGGTCGAAGCGCGCCTGGTAGCCGAACACGCTCAGGGTGCCGGTCCCGGTGCGGTCGTCCTTGGCCACCCCGCGCCGCAGGACGTGGTCGAGGAGCTCCAGGTACTGCTTCATTCGGGCCCGGTCCCCGCCGTCACCCAGTGACCCACCGCGTCCATCCACTTGCCCTGGACCTTGAGGATGAGCTCCGCGAACTCGCGCACCGCGCCGCGGCCGCCCGCCGAGCCGCAGACGAGATCGCACACCGCCGCCACCTCCGGCACCGCGTCGGCCGGACACGCCGCGAACGCAGCTCTGGCGAGCAGCGGCAGGTCCTGAAGGTCGTCGCCCATCGCCGCCACCTCGAGATCGACGACATCGAGCACCTGCTCGAGCCGTTCGAGGTCGGCCGCCTTGTCGCGCGAGCCGAGGACCACCATCTCCGAGCGGATCCCGAGGTCGGCGCAGCGCGAAGCCACCGCCGCGCCCGAGCGCCCGGAGATCACCGCCACCTGGATGCCGGCGCCGAGCAGCAGGCGGACGGCGAGCCCGTCGCGGACCGAGAACACCTTGAGGACCTCGCCCTCGCCCGAGTAGTAGAGGCTACCGTCGGTCAACACGCCGTCGACGTCGAGGACGAGGAGGCGCACCGGCGCCAGTCGGTGGCGGATCTCGGTGGGCACGCGGCTCGGCATGGAGCGATGCTACCAGAAACGTTTCAACGTTAGAACGTTACACGTTCTAACGTTCGAACGACAGCCTGACGAGCACCGGATCGTGGTCACTGGCGCGGTCGGCGGCGGGGAACTCGGCGTTGAGGTGCACGGCGTCGACCTCGGCGCCGGCCGCGAGGATCGGCGTCACCAGCACGTGGTCGAGGACCTGCGAGTTGCCGAGAAACACGTACGTGGAGCTTTCGGCGAGCGGCAGCCGGAGCATCAGGTTCTCGAGGCCCGCGGCCTCGAGCGCTCGGAGCGGGGCGCTGCCCTCGAAATCGTTGAGGTCGCCGAGGACGACAACCCGCACCCCAGGATCGAGCTCCCGCAGGCCGGCGACGAACGCCGCCACCGCTTCCGCCTGCCGCACCCTGCGCACGCTCGAAGCCTCCACCGGCGGCTGGCGGCGGCCGAAGAGGGGGTCGTCGCCGCCCTTGGACGCGAGGTGGAGGTTGACGAGGAACAGAGTCGAACCGGCGAATCGGAACTGCCCGACCAGGGGCTTGCGGCTGCCGCCCTCGCCGTCCGGCCTCGGCGCGAAAGCCGGTCCGGTCGGATCGAGCAGCCCCGGGCTGCAGCTCAGCGCCGGGCCGGGCGCCGCTTCCGTCCCGACGAGGGCCCCGCACGCGCCGCGGTCGACGAAACCCACCCGCGTCGGGTTGAAGAGGAAAGTGTTGCGGATGTTGGCGCCGGGCTGGCCGCCGCTCTCGCCGTCCCTCGGGTCGACCGACCGCCACTCGTAGCGGGCGCCGCCCAAGGCCGCGATGGCCTCGACGATGCGCGTCATGGTGCCTGCGGCGCTCACGGTGCCGTCGTCGGCCGGGCCCGTGTCGTCCTGGATCTCCTGCAGGGCGACGATGTCCGGGCTGCCGAGGTGGCGCACCACCACCTCCGCGAAGCGGCGGAACCGGTCGTCATCCGACACCGCCGACAGATTCTCCACGTTGTAGGAGGCGACGGTCAGCTGCGACGCCGAGCCTGTGAGGGCGGTCCGCTCCCGCGCGAGCCCACCCGCCGCCACATCCGGCAAAGGCGCAGTGTTGAGCAGCTTGTAGCTGCCGTACCCGTAGTGGAGGATCGCGTCAACCGGTCCCGCGAGCCTGTCGCCCACCGTCAGCAGAGGCTCGTCGGCCACCAGCGCGTCGTCGATGATCAGGCGTTGCGGGTTGGGATTGTGCTCGAGGAGCCGCAGCCCGCCGCGCGCCGTGCGTAGCTCGGCGTCGCGCCCACCATCGGCCAGCACCACCGCCTCGCCGTGGCGCGAGGTCGGGCCGACCACCACCGCGCCCTCGACCCGCACCCGCATGCCCTCGAGGCTCTCGAAGGCGTCGGCCGCGAAACGGCTCGCTTCGAAGGACGAGAGACCGGGGGCGGCGATCTCGGGCTGCGGAATCACGACGCCGCCTGCACCCAGACGTACCTGCGGCGGCAGCTCCCGCCCCCGGGCCAGGATCCCGGCCGAGCTCGCGAAGAGCCGGGTGACGGGCAGCTCGAGCCCCCACGAGCGCTCCTCGACCCGTCCCGCGAGGCGCACGAGGTCGCCCACCTCCACCTGCTCGAGCCCCGCCGGGGCCGTCACCAGCAGGCCTTCGGAGGTCGCCGGGTCGGCGTCGCCGACCGGGTCTTGAACCCAGAAGGCCTGGCCGGAGCGGCTGCCGAGAATGGCCGTGACGACCCCTTCCACCCCGCGGACGCAGCGGCCCGCGTGGGGCGAGGAATGACCCGCACCCTGGATCGCAGCCACGCGCAGCTCGGGCAGCTGCACCGCAGGCGGCGCGACCCCGGAGACCGCCAGGAGCACGACCTGAGTGGACTGCACCGAGGGTTGGAAGTTGTTGTCGGCCGCCAGGACCAGCAGGCGACGGCCGTCGGCGAGGGCGGGGCCGAAGGCCGCCGCCTCGATGTTGTCGGGCTCGACGCCCAGGTGGTCGAGGTCGGCGACCAGGGTCTTCGGCAGTGGCCGGACCGTACCGGGGTGGTCCGCAAGGGCTTCGATGCCCTGAATGTCGTCGGCCAGCCGCAGGTCGACCAGGAAGAGGCGGACGCGGTTGCCGACGCCGGCCGAGAACGCCCGTTCGATCACCAACAGCCGGTTCTCGTCGATGCTGACGATCTCGGACACGCCGTTGGTTCGGAAGGCGTTCGGCGGGACCGGCTCGTCCGGGGCCGGGTCGATGGGGTAGAGGTACTCGGCGACGGTCCGGCCGGATGACGGATCCAGCACCAGAAGCCGGGCCGGGCTGCCGATGCCGAGGTCGGCCACCGGGCCGTCCTGGTGCAGGGCGTTCTCGGTCGCGAGGAACAGGCGCCCGTCCGCGCCGACTGCGACGCCCTCGAAGGCGAGGTTGTTGCGGACTCCGCGAGTGCCGCCGGCATCTGCGAGAAATTTCTCCGGCAGCCCGAGCGCGCCGCGCCAGACCCCGTCGAGCCCGAAGATCTCGACCGACGGCTGCACCCCGCGGTGCGGCGCCCCCTCCGAGGCGATGAGGAGCGCACCGGCGGAGTCGAACCCTAACCCCTCGAAGTCGAAGTCGCCGCGTCTGAGGAGCTCGCCGCCGGTTTCCCTGAAGACGATCGCGTCGAGCACCTCGACCGACGGCGGGTCGCCGAGCCCGATGCGCAGGGTGTACAGCCGGACCGGTCCCTGGCTGCCGCGGTCGTCCGAGACCGCGTAGAAGAGATCGCACCCCGGGTCGTAGGTCAGGCCCGAAAGCCCGCCGACGAGGGTCCCATCGACCTCGAGCTCGCCCGGAATCTCGGTTGCAGCGACAAGCTCCACCGCCAGGCCCTGCGACTCCGCCGGCAGCGGAATGGCAAGCAGGACCGCGACAAAGGCAGCGAGGCCGAGGGCCCCGCTGCGGCTCAGGAGAAAGCCCTCTCGAGCTGCTCGAGCATCTTCTTCTCGGCGGCTGAGATCGAGCCGAGGCCGAGGAAACCGCCCGCCGCCTCGGCCACGGCCCGCGCCCGGCCGAGGGAGGAGCTCTTCAGCTGATCGCGGGCCGCACCCTGGAGAGACGCCATGAGCTCCTCGGTGTAGCCGCGCCAGACCTCCAGGAGCTCGGGCCTCGGCTTCATCTTGAGCCAGTTTTCGAGCAGATCGTGGGTCGCGCCGCCGGGCGTCACCCCCCGCTCCTCGGCGGCCTTGAGGATCGCGGCGCGCTCCTTGTCCTGGATCGCGCCGTCCGCCCACGCCACCTCCACCAGCGGCACCAGGCTCAGGGCGACGAGGGTCTCCGCCTCGACGCCCAGCTCGATGAGGGCGTCCAGCAGCTCCTCGTTCTGCACGTTGAGGACCGTGCGGAACTCCTTCTTCTTCTCCTCTGTGGCCGCCTCCTCGCGCAGCTTGGCGAGCAGGCGGGCGTTCTCCTGGACGAAGAAGCCCTCCTCGAGCTCCTTGGCCCTGAGCTTCAGACCGGTGGGTTTGGGTTCCTTCATAATGTCAAGCGTCTCCTTCGCGGGTCGATGTCAGGCTCGGCCTCTCGCCACCGACGGTGATTATGCCACGATCTCATCGGGCCGGTACCCTGGTGCCGGCCCGAAGAGATGCGTAGAATACGCCGATCCGCCGACCGGGGCGGATCCTGAGAGGAGACCATGGCCGAGCACAGCTACCAGCCGTCCGTCATCGAGCCCAAGTGGCAGGCCGTGTGGGCCGAGCGCGGCACCTTCCGCACGCCCTCGGACCCCGTGGAGCTGCGCGCCAAACCCAAGTTCTACGTGCTCGACATGTTCCCCTACCCCTCCGGCGCCGGCCTCCACGTCGGCCACCCCGAGGGCTACACCGCCACCGACGTCATCGCGCGCATGAAGCGCGCTCAGGGCTATAACGTGCTCCACCCGATGGGTTGGGACGCCTTCGGGCTGCCCGCCGAGCGGGCTGCGGTCCGCGAGGGGCTGCACCCGGCGGTGATTACCGAGCGCAACATCGGCACCTTCCGGACCCAGATCCAGCGCCTCGGGTTCTCCTA
>DATIVB010000189.1:0-13269 GCA_035466375.1 Chondromyces sp. | reverse complement strand
ACCTCGTCGACCCGCCGCACCGGCGTGTCGTGGGGCGCGGAGCGCACCAGCGCGGGGTCGGTCTCGCACTCGCGGGCGATGGCGAGCATGGCCTCGCAGAAGGTCTCGATCTCCTCCGGGGGCACACTCTCGGCGGGCTCGATCATCAGCGCGCCGTGGACGATGAGCGGAAACGAGACCGTCGGCGGGTGGAAGCCGTAGTCGAGCAGGCGCTTGGCGATGTCGGTGTTGTGCACCTCGTGGCGGGTCTGCAGGCTGTCGTCGAACACCACCTCGTGCATCGACGGGGCGTCGTAGGGGAGGTGGTAGGCGCCGCGCAGGCGGTGGCGCACGAGGTTGGCGTACAGCACCGCCACCTCCGACATGGAGCGCAGCCCGTCGCCGCCCAGGCTCCAGATGTAGGTGAGGGCTCGGACCAGGATCAGGAAGTTGCCGTAGAAGCCGCGCATCGGGCCGATCGAGGCCGGGTCGTCCCACAGCAGGCGGAAGCGCTCGCCGTCGCGGATGACCCGCGGCACCGGAAGGTGCGGCAGCAGGGCTTCGGAGACCGCCACCGGACCGGCGCCCGGCCCGCCGCCGCCGTGCGGCGTCGAGAAGGTCTTGTGGAGGTTGATGTGCATGGCGTCGGCGCCCATCAGTCCGGGCAGCGCCCGGCCGACGAAGGAGTTGAGGTTGGCGCCGTCGATGTAGAGGAAGCCGCCGCGCTCATGGACCAGGCGCGAGATCTCGGTGATGCGGTGCTCGAACACGCCGAGCGTGTTGGGCACGGTCAGCATGACAGCGGCGACGGTGTCGTCCATGGCGCTGTCGAGGACCTCGATGTCGACGGTGCCGTCCTCGGCGGACGAGATCTCGACCGCCTCGTAGCCCGCGAAGACCGCGGTCGCCGGGTTGGTGCCGTGCGCCGAGTCTGGCACCAGCACCACCCGCCGGGCGTCGCCCCGCCCCTCGAGGGCCTTGCGGATCATCAGCATGCCGGTGAGCTCGCCGTGGGCGCCGGCGGCGGGCTGCAGGGTCACGCCGGGCATGCCGGTGATCACCTTCAGAGCCGCCTCGAGCTCCCAGATCAGCTGCAGCGCCCCCTGCACCTGCGACTCGGGCTGCAGAGGGTGGATGCTGGCCAGGCCCGGGAACCTCGCCGTCACCTCGTTGAGCCGGGGGTTGTACTTCATGGTGCAGGAACCGAGAGGGTAGAGCCCCTCGTCGACCGCGTAGTTGAGCTGGCTGAGGCGGTGGAAGTGCTGTACCACCTCCATCTCCGAGATGTCCGGATAGTGGGGGTCGGGCGCGCGCAGCAGCCCGGCGGGCAGCACCTCGGCGGGTTCGACCGGCGGCACGTCGAGCGGCGGCAGGAGCACCCCCTGCCGCTGCATCCGGCGCGGGTTGCGCTCGAAGAACAACGGTTCGGGGCGGACGGCGCGCCGCTTCACGACACCCTCCCCATGGCCGCGAGCAGCGCATCCAGCTCGGCGGTCGAGTTGCGCTCGGTGCAGGCGACCAGGATGCCGTCCGGCCAGGAGCCGCCCCACTTCGCCGCCGGCACGCCGGCCAGGACTCCCTCGCCGGCGAGCCGCTCGACGAGCTCGGCGCCGCTTCCCGGTCCGAGCAGCAGGAACTCGTTGAAGGTCGGGCTCGATGGGTAGGCGAGGCGCCATGGCCCGCCGAGGGCGGTGATACGGCGCTTGAGCTCCTCGCTGCGCGCCAGGCACGAGCTCGCGAGCTCACGCAGCCCGCGGCCGCCCAGCGCCTCCAGCCAGACCGTGGCGGCCAGCGCCATCAGGCCCTGGTTGGTGCAGATGTTGGAGGTCGCCTTTGCGCGCCGGATGTGCTGCTCACGGGTCGAAAGCGTCAGGCAGAAGGCCCGCTCGCCGGCGAAATCGACCGTCTCGCCGACCAGCCGGCCGGGCATCTGCCGGATGTGCTTCTCCGAGCAGGCGAAGAAGCCGAGGTGGGGGCCCCCGAAGCCGGGCGCGACGCCGAAGCTCTGCGCCTCGCCGCACACGACGTCGAAGCCGAAGGCGCCGCCTCCGGCCAGCAGGCCGAGGGAGGCCGCCTCGGCCACCACCTGCACCGCCAGCGCGCCGTCCGCGCGTGCGGCTTCGCCGAGCGCGGGCAGATCCTCGACGATGCCCAGGAAGTTGGGCGACTGGACGGCGACGCAGCACGCGCGATCGCCGGCCGCACGGCGCACCTGCTCGGGGTCGAGCCGGCCGTCGGCCCCAGGGGGCACCACGATGATCTCGATCCCGGCGGCGTCGGCATAGGTCGTGAGGACGCGCCGGTACATCGGATGGACGGTCTCGGCGACCACCGCCACGTCGCGTCTGCCGCGCAGCACGCGGTGGGCGAACAGCACCGCCTCGACGAGGGCGGTCGCACCGTCGTACAACGAGGCGTTGGCGATCCCGAGCCCGGTCAGGCGCGAGATCAGGGTCTGAAACTCGAAGATGACCTGGAGGGTGCCCTGGGAGATCTCGGGCTGGTACGGGGTGTAGGAGGTGAAGAACTCGGCCCGCGAGAGCACAGCGTCGACAACCGCGGGCCGCATGTGGCGGTAGACGCCGGCGCCGAGGAAGCAGGGCACGCAGTCCATCGAGAGGTTGGCAATCGCGAGCTTCGACAGCGCGAGCTTGATCGCCTCTTCATCCCGCGACGGAGGGAGATCGAGCCCGTCGATGCGGACCTCATCCGGAATCGACGTGAAGAGGTCGTCGACGGATTCGAGTCCGAGCTCATCGAGGATATGTCGCCGGTCGTCGAGGCCGGCGCCGACCCATGGGTGCATCAGCCGTTCTCCTGCTCCAGGAAGCTCTCGTAGGCGGCGGCGTCGAGCAGCTCTTCGTTCTCGACGGAACCGCTCATCTTGACCAGCCAGCCGTCGCCGTAGGGGTCGTCGTTGACCAGGTTCGGTTCGGATTCGAGCCGCTCGTTGACCTCGACCACCTCTCCCGCGACCGGCGCCAGGAACTCCGAAACCGCCTTCACCGACTCCAGGGTCCCGAGCTCTTCGCCGGCATCGACGGTGGTCCCGGCCTCCGGGAGCTCGACGAAGACCACCTCACCCAACGCATCCTGGGCGTAGTGCGTGATGCCCACCATCACCCCGTCGTCGTCGACGCGGATCCACTCGTGGCTGCGGGCGTACAGCAGGTCAGCGGGAATCGTCATCTCTCTCCTCCTTGCTTTCCGGTCAATACCATCATGGCTGCTTTTTCTTCCGCGAGTAGAACGGAAGGTCGACGACCCGTGCGCGCACGCTGCGGTTGCGGATCAGGACGAAGACCTCGCGGCCCACGACTGCCATATCGGAGGGAAGGTAAGCCATCGCGAGCGCTTTGCCAAGGGTCGGCGACTGGGTGCCCGAGGTCACGACGCCCGCCGCTTCGTCGTCGGTCTCCGCCATCAACACCGGGTAGCCGTGACGGGCGATGCCGCGATCCACCATCTCGAGGCCGGCGAGGCGCCGCTCGACCCCGTTCTCGGCCTGGCCCTCGAGCACATCGCGGCCGATGAAGTCGCCCTTGTCGAGCTTGACGATCCATCCCAGGCCCGCCTCCAGGGGCGTGGTGGTCGCGTCGATGTCGTTGCCGTACAGACACATACCGGCCTCGAATCGGAGCGTATCGCGAGCCCCCAGGCCGGCAGGGACGACGCCTGCGGGTGCGCCTGCCGCCAGCACGGCGCGCCATAGTGCGGGGGCGGCCGCAGGTTGCAGATAGACCTCGAACCCGTCCTCACCGGTGTAGCCGGTGCGGGCGACGAGGGCGGGCTCGCCCGCCGCTTCGCCGTGCGTGAACCGGTAGTACTTCAGGGCCGCGAGGTCCACGCTGACGAGCGGCTGCAGCACCTCCTGGGCCAGGGGGCCCTGGAGCGCGAGCTGCGCATAGTCCTCGGAGCGGTCGACCACCTCGACGTCGCTGCGGTCGCGGGCGAGCCCGCTGAGGTAGGTGACGTCCTTGGCGCGGTTGGCCGCGTTGACCACCAGCAGGTACTCGTCGTCGGCCATTTTGTGCACCAGCACGTCGTCGACGAAGGTGCCCTCGGGGTACATGAGGCCGGTGTACTGCGCGCGGCCGGGCGTCATCTTGGAGTGGTCGTTGCACGACACGAGCTGCACGAAGTCGAGGGCGCCGGGGCCGGCGACCGAGATCTCGCCCATGTGCGAGACGTCGAACAATCCGGCCCGCTCGCGGACCGCCCGGTGCTCGTCGCCGAGCCCCGCGTACTGCACCGGAAGCTCGTAACCCGCGAACTCCACCATCCGGCCGCCGGCCGCGATGTGCTCTTCGTACAGTGCCGTGCGTCGGGACCTGCCGCTCTCGCTCATGGTGGTTCCCCCTCGGTCGCCAGTGGCCTGCAGAGTAGCACCGCTCGGGGGGCGGATGAAACCACTCCGGCGCGCGGTGCCAGCGGCACGACCGGTGCCGGTACGATGCGCGGTCGGAGGGCCCGCTCAGTCCGCGGCGAGCAGCTTCGCGAGCATCTCGCGTGCCCGCTCGAGCTCGTCGGACGGGCGCTCCACCTGCGAGAAGAGATAGCGGTAGGACTCGCGCAGACGATCGTGGTCCTTGGTCCGCACCAGCTCCAGGAGGCGCTCCAGCGGCGCCCGGCCCGCTCGGTCGGCGCCGATGCCGGCGAGCTCGCGCTCCAGGATCACCCGGATCAGCGAAATCACCTCGCTCTGCTCCTGGCGCCGGGCTGGGGACGCCTCGCCCTCGCCGTCGGGCGCTACGAAGGGTTGGTCCGCCGTCCCCGACTCCTGCTGCGCGGAGGCCGCGATGCGGCGCTTGTCGGCATTGGCGAACACGCCGTTCGGCAGCTCGCGCAGCTCGCGGCTGAAGCGCCCGAGCATCAGGTAGAGCTCTTTCTCGGAGGCGAAGTTGCCGACGAGTCGGGCGTTGCGGTCCAGCTCCAGGGATTCGGATTCCTGAAGCATGATGTTGGCGTGGGCGCCGCGCTCGAGGGTGATGGTCCGCGCCCGCACCCGCCACGCCGTGAGCTGCCCGGCGACGAAGCAGTTGTCGGCGGCCTGCACCGACACGGCTTCGACCTTGACCTCGGGATCGATGCGGACCGAGCCGTTTCCGGACTCGATGACCGAGTACACCCCCGAGTTCTGGATCACCAGATTGCCGGGCGTGCGGATCGACAGCTGCCCGTGCTCGTTGACCGAAATGTCGGTCCCGTTGGGGATGATCATCGTCGGGAAGTTCTTGACCTCGTCCACTCTTACCTCCCACTCATCCGAGACGGCAACGGATCGAACGGCGGCACCGGAGCGTTGCGGCCGACGACCAGCAGCTCTTCGTGCCCGGTCCACTGATAGTCGAGAATATAGATCCTCGGGTCGATCGGGACCGCTTCCCCGCTTTCGTCGGTGCGCACGCGGACCTCGTAGTGAAGGTGCGGTGAGGTGCTCCAACCGGTGTTGCCGACCGAGCCGAGCTGCTCACCGCGGCGCAGGTTCTGGCCCCTGCGCACCGAGATCTCGTGCAGGTGCGCGTAGATCGTCAGGTAGCGCTCGCCGTGCGCCAGCACCACGACGTTACCGTAGCGCCACCAGCGCACGTTGCGGCGCAGCGGGTAACGGCCGGCGAAGACGACGCGCCCGCCGCCGGCAGCCAGCACCGGGGTGCCCTCGCGAGCCGCGAGATCGAGACCGGCGTGGAAGTCGATGGTGTTGGTGAACGGCGACGTGCGGTTTCCGAACGGCGAGGTCAGGACGAAGGTGCCGACCGGGACCGGGCAGATCGAGGGCACGGTCGCCGCCAGGTCCTCGTTGGCGCGTGCGAAGCTCGCCAGCTCCTCGGCGAGCGCCAGCAGGGCGAGGGTGTCGGACTCGAGCTTGACCGCGCGCTCGGCGGCGAGCCGGGCCTCCGGGTTCTCGAGCCCGCTCGCCGGCTGTTCGGGGTAGCCCCCGAGACCGACCGAGTCCTGCTCGGATCCCAGGATCAGGCTCATCTGCCGCTGCAGGGCGCGGGCGGCCGCGACCTCGCGCCCGAGGCGGTCCAGGGCGCGCATTCGTTCGGCGAGGACCTCCCGATGCAGCTCGTTCTGCTGCTCGAGGCCGTGCAGACGGCCGGAGAGGAGCAGCGAGCGGATCCCGAGCGGCGCCAGCACCGCGCCGGCCGCGAGCAGGAGCACCAGCGTGACGGCCGCCGCGACCAGCCAGTGGAAGCCCCGCCGGCTCAGAAAGTAGTACCGGACCTGCTGGCGAATGTCCGCGGGATGGAACTGGATTTCGTACATACGCAGAATCGGCTCGACCGCCGCACCGCCCGAAGGCCTCCGGACACGGGACCTCGACCAAAAACGGGTGACACAGCCGAGCGCAGCGTATCACGTTGGGTGGTGTCTGTGTCAGGTCGCGCGCAGCGCGGCTACCGGGTCCTGGCGTGAGGTCTTCCAGGCCGGCCACAGCGATGCCGCCAGGACGAGCAGCATGCACACTGCGGCGATCGCCGCCACCGAGGCGAAGCTCGGCAGGAGCGGGATCGAGTCCACCATGTAGACATGGGCGAGGCCCGGCGGGAAGCGGATCGCCCGCGTCGCGGTCATGACCCAACTCGCGACGCAGCCGATTGCGATGCCGGCCGCGACCCCGACGCCGCCGAGCATGAGGCCCGCCAGGACCAGGATCCGGCGGATCCTCGCCGGCGCCGCCCCCAGGGCCTGCAGCATCCCGGTCGAGCGCTGCTTGTCGATGGCGAGGACCACGAGTGCCGAGCTCACCTGGAACGAGGCCACCGCGACCACCAGCGACAGCACCACGAACAGCGACAGGGTCTGCCACCTGAGGGCGGCGAACAGCGACCGGTTCATCTCGCGCCAGTCGGTGAAGAGCAGCCGCGGCTCGAGCGAGCGCAGCTTCTCGCCCGCCCGTTCCACCGCGAGCGGATCGTCGAGCTCGATCTCGATGCCGGCGACGCCGGTCCCGGGCAGCACCCGCAGCACTTCGTCGAGCGGCACCGTGATCCACTGCTCGTCGAACTCGGCGAAGGCGAGCCGGAAGGTACCGACGATTTCCAGCTCGATGGCGGGCAGGATCCACGACCCGCCCTTGGGCGGCAGCCGTACGGTCGCCCGGTCGCCGGGCTCGAGGCCGACGCGCTCGGCGAGCCGGCGGCCGACGACCGCGACCAGGCCGCGATCCTCCGGCCAGGCCGCGAGCCCGGTATACGCCGGCGGGCTGCCCACCGCCTTGAGCGTAATGGGCAGCGGCGAGGTGGGCTCCGCCGGATCATCGAGGAGACCGCTCAGGTAACTGACCGGCGTCGCCCGCCGAACCCCGTCGACGGTCGACAGTCGGCGTGCGGCCGCGGCGGCCTCGTCGGGGCTCATCGCACCGAGCGAGAACCCGACCATGTGCGCGTTGCCCCGTTGCAGCGCACGCGCGATGGCCTCGGAGTAGCCCGACATCAGCGCGACGGTGACGACGAGCGCGGTCACCGCGATCGCGATGCCGGCAAACGCGGCGAGGGCGGTACCGCGCAGCAGTACCCCGCTGCGGCGCCGCAGGAAGCGCAGGGCCAGATCGAACTCCAGATTCACCTGGTGAGTGTAGCTGGTTCTCTTTTCGGCCCGTGCGCCCGAAGACGCCCGGGCCGAAAAAAGAAATCGGGAGGTCATGACATCGTTACACGTTAGAACGTTAGAACGTTGCACGTTGCCACCCGTCCTCCCGGTGCTCTTGGGGGGTGGGCGGGAAATCCGAAATCCGAAATCCGAAATCCGAAATGGGCGGGTGGGCGGAACGTTCGAACGTTCGAACGTGGAACGTTCTAACGCTTTCTCGCGCGGTAGGTCACCGACCTGACGACGCCCTGCAACGTGGTGCGGTCGATCCCGCTGTCTTCGAGAATCGCCTGCACGTCCGCCGGAGCGGCCTTCTCGGTGACCTCGAGAAAGTCGATGTCCTTCAGGACCTCGATCTCGCCGAGCCCGGCGTCGGCGAGCATCTGGAAGTACGCCTCGCGCTTCTCGGCGCCGGCCACGCAGCCGACGTAGGCCATGACGCTGTCGCGTACGGCTGTGGGCAGCTCGTCGTCGAGCACGATGTCGGAGACAACCAGCCGCCCCTCCGGCCGCAGGACGCGGGCGATCTCGGCGAATACGGCCCGCTTGTCCGGCACCAGGTTGATCACGCAGTTGCTGGTGACGGCGTCCACCGAGGCGTCTTCGACGGGCAGTCGCTCCAGCCGGCCTTCGCGGAACTCCACCTGTGGAACGCCGGCGGCGTTGGCGCGGGCCGCGGCCAGCATCTCGGGCGTCATGTCGACGCCGATGACCCGGCCCTCCGAGCCGACCGCGCGGGCGGCGATCAGGGCGTCGATGCCGGCGCCGGAGCCGAGGTCGAGGACCGTCTCGCCCGGGGCGAGCTCGAGGTGTGCCAGCGGGGCGCCGCAGCCGAGGCCGAGGTTCGCGCCGTCCGGCAGGAGCCCGAGGTCCACCGCGTCGTAGCCGAGATTCGACGCCACCGCGCCGGTCGTTCCGCAGCACGAGCTCGAGGCGGGACCGCAGCACGAGGTGCCGGCCGCAGCGAATCCCGCGTACCGCTGCCGGACGACCTCGACCACCGACTCGTCGTCGGCGGTGTCCATTTTCGCGTGCGAGTCAACATCGCCCATCGCAGCCTCCCTGCCCGGCCGGGGCATTTCCGTCATGAGGTATTCGAACGCGCCCGGGCAACAGTCCTCGGTCGCCCGGCGCACCGCGGACACGAGCTCGGCGAACGCCTCGAGGGTCGCATCGATTGATCCCGGCGGCAGGTGGTCGAGCACCGAACGGGCGAAGGCCTCGTCGCGGGTCTCGACCTCGGCGGCCGCCCGGCGACCCGCGTCGCTCAGGACCACACGCTGGGCGCGCCGGTCTTCGGGATCGGCGGCGCGGCGCACGAGGCCGCGCTCCTCGAGACGGTCGAGATTACGGGTCAGCGTGCTGGCCGCGATACCGAGCCGCGCCGACAGCTCGCCGAGGCGCTGGCCCCCGTGCGAGAGCGCCTGAAGGGTCGCGGCCTGGGCGACGGTCATCCCGCAGCAGCTCATGTCGGACCGCTCGGCCAGAGCGAACCGCCGCACGAGCGCCCTGATGCCCTGCTGCATCTGTCGTGCCTGGCGGACGGTGGATCGGGTCGTCCCGAGTGCCATGAGATCTTTGTATAGTACAAATAAACAGCTGTCAAGAGCAGCTTCGTGGATCGTGTTTCGATCGCACCGGAATACTGTAGACTTCGCGTCTTGTGACGGATTGGAGCCCCACCTCGTGGCAGCAGCTTCCAGCGGCGCAGCAGCCGTCGTACCCGGACGCCGACGATCTGGGCGAGGCCATCGCGAGGCTGTCGTCGCTGCCTCCGCTGGTGACCTCGTGGGAGGTCGAGCGGCTGCGCACGCAACTCGCCGAGGCCGCGGACGGGCGCAGGTTCCTGCTCCAGGGTGGCGCCTGCGCCGAGCGTTTCGACCAGTGCTCGGCCCCGATTATCACCAACAAGCTCAAGATCCTGCTGCAGATGAGCCTGGTGCTGACCTACGGGCTGAAGCGGCAGATCATCCGCGTCGGACGTTTCGCGGGACAGTACGCCAAACCGAGGACCTCCGACGCCGAGGTGCGGGACGGCGTCGAGCTGCCCAGCTACCGCGGCGAGCTCATCAACGGCGACGGCTTCAGCATGGCCGAGCGCACCCCCGATCCAGAGCGCATGGTGCGCGGCTACGAGCACGCTGCGCTCACCCTCAACTTCATTCGCTCGCTGGTCGACGGCGGCTTTGCCGACCTCCACCACCCCGAGTACTGGGACCTCGAGTTCGTGGCGCATTCGCCGCGGGCGCAGGAGTACCAGCGCACGGTGGAGGCGATCTCGGACTCGCTGCGCTTCATGGAGACCCTGGCGGGCTTCCGGCCCGGCGAGATCGGCCGGGTCGACTTCTACACCAGTCACGAGGGCCTGCTGCTGCCCTATGAGCAGGCCCAGACCAGGCGGGTCCCCCGCCGCGACGGCTGGTACAACCTCGGCACCCACTTCCCGTGGATCGGCCTCCGCACTGCGGACGTGGCCGGCGCACACGTCGACTACTTCCGCGGCATCCGCAACCCCATCGGCGTCAAGGTGGGGCCGAGCATGACCGGGGAGTGGCTCCTCGAGCTGCTGGAGATCCTCGATCCTCAGATGGAGCCGGGCCGGATCACGGTGATTCACCGCATGGGGCACGACAAGGTGGCGGAGCGCCTCCCGCGATTGATCGAGGCCGTCCAGCACGCGGGCCGGACCGTCCTCTGGTGCTGCGATCCCATGCACGGCAACACCGAGACGGTGGGCGGCGGGCGCAAGACCAGGCGCTTCGAGAACATCCTCTCCGAGCTCGAGCAGAGCTTCGACATCCACGCCGCGCTCGACTCCTACCAGGGCGGGGTGCACTTCGAGCTCTCCGGCGACAACGTCACCGAGTGCATCGGCGGCGCCCGCGGCCTCTCCGAGGTCGACCTCGACCGCGCCTACGAGTCGAAGGTCGACCCGCGGCTCAACTACGAGCAATCCCTGGAGATGGCCCTCCTCATCGGACGCAAGATCGCAAAGATGAACGGAAGGGCTTGACGGGGGCTCGAGGCTCGTGACCTGGGGCTTGATATCCATTCCAGCAAGATCGATCGGCTCATCCGGAATTGCATGAGATGGGCAGGTTTCGATTTCGGATTTCCACCCACCCACCCGAGGTTGAACCACCAAGACACCAAGGCACCAAGAGGTTCACGAAGAAGGCCCTTGGTGTTTTCCTTGGTGTCGTGGTGCCTTTGTGGTTGCGACGGTTCACGCTGACGCCTCGGAAGGCGACGATGTCTGGTCATCGGTCGACTCGGCTTCGCCATCCCGGCATCACGCACCCGCCAGCTGCCATGGACGCGGCCCTCTGCCACTGAAACTGCCACTGAACCTGTCACTGAAACTGCCACTGCCATCTGCCACTGCCCCTGAAAACGGGCACGGAAACGGGCACGGGCACGGGGCGTATCCCATGCCTCCATCCGATGCGGTTCCGGATGACCCGATCGATCGTCTTGAAGCCCCGAGCCCCGAGCCCCGAGCCCCGAGCCCCGAGCTCCGCGATTGCGCTACACTCCCGCCGACCGAAGGATGGAGGAGGTCTCATGCGTCGTCTCGCCGCTGCTGTTGTCGCGTTCGCCGTCTGCTCGATTCCGGTCCTGCTCGCGGCCGAGGAGCCCGTCGACCTCGAGGCCGTCACCCGGATCCGCGACCAGGGTTTTCGCCACTCGCAGGTCATGGACCTCGCGTGGCACCTCACCGAGGCGGTGGGGCCGCGACTGACCGGGTCGCCGCCGGCCACTGACGCCCACGAGTGGGCGCGGGCGACGTTCGAGGAGTGGGGGCTGAAGACGTGGCTCGATGAGTACGACTTCGGCCGCAGCTGGATCGTGGAGAGCGTCGAGGTGCGCATGCTCGCGCCCTATGTGCAACCCCTGGAGGCGCTGCCGGAGGCGTGGTCGGTGGGCACCGAGGGCCCGGTGCGCGGCAGAGTCGTGCGCGCGACGCTCGAGTCCGAGGAGGACCTCGAGAAGTGGGCGGGCAAGCTCGCGGGCGCCGTCGTTCTGCTCGAGGACGCGGCGAAGCCGGAGCAGATCGAGGCGGATCTCTTCGAGCGCTGGGACGACGGCAAGCTCGTCGGGCTCCACAAGTACGAGATTCCGGACGAGCGCGGCGACCGCTGGCGCGGACGGATGCTCAAGCGCTTCCAGTTCTCGAAGCGGCTGACCGCTTTCCTCGAGGAGGAGGGCGTGTTGGCCACTATCGAGCCGAGCTCGCGCGACAACGGCGTCGTCCGCCTGAGCGGCAACTCGTCGAAGCGGGACCCCGAGATCCCACTCGGTGTGCCGGCCCTCGTCATGACAACCGAGCACTACAACCGTCTGGTGCGCATGCTCGACCGGGAGATCGAGCCCGAGCTGGAGATCGACGTCACCGTGCGGTTCTTCGAGCAGACCAAGGGCACCAACACCCTGGCCGAGATCCGCGGCACCGACCTCGCCGACGAGATCGTGCTGCTGGGCGCACACCTCGATTCCTGGCACGCCGGCACCGGCGCCACCGACAACGGCGGCAGCAGCGCGGTGGTGATGGAGGCGCTGCGGCTGATCCACGCCAGCGGCTTGAAGCCCCGCCGCACCATCCGCGCCGGCCTTTGGAGCGGCGAGGAGCAGGGCTTCCTGGGGTCGCGGGACTATATCGCGCGCTACATCGCGACCCGCCCCGAGCCCACCGACCCCGAGCAGCTCGCACTGCCGACCTGGGCCCGGGAGACCACCTGGCCGATCGAGCCCCTTCCCGGCCACGCCACCCATTCGGCCTACTTCAACACCGATTACGGGACCGGGAGGATTCGCGGCCTCTACGCCCAGGAAAACGCGGCAGCGGTGCCGATCTTCGAGGCGTGGCTGGCGCCTTTTGCCGACCTCGGGGCCGACAACGTCACCATGAAGACCGCCGGCGGCACAGACCACCTGAGCTTCGACCGGGTCGGCATCCCGGGATTCCAGTTCATCCAGGACGGCATGGATTACAGTCGCACCCACCACACCAACGTCGACACCTACGATCACCTCAACCGCGAGGACCTCATGCAGTCGGCGGTGATCGCGGCCGCGGTGATCTGGCATGCCGCCAACCGCGACGAGAAGCTGCCGCGCAAGCCGATGCCGACCAAGCCGGAGGGCGACGAGTCGAATTAGGAATTAGGAATGAGGAATTAGGAATTGAGATAGCCGCACGCCCCCGGGGATCGCGTCCGGGTGGTGACGCGTGGAGGGTCGATTTCCGGAGTTGGTGTGCCGCGGCGGATGGCGACCTCTCGATCGATGCCCTATCTTGAGAAGAGGGTACTGATCGGGGGTCGTGATGGCAGAGAGAACCGGCGGACCGCGGATGGAGGACTTCGGGATCACCGAGGAGGATCTCGCGCGCGCGCCCTGCCTGTTCCTGGCCGGGCACCGCGCGGCGGTGCTCGCGGCAGCCTACCTGGCGGCGGCGGTTGTGGCTTTCACGCTCATGGCGAGCGGCAGCGGCTCTTACACCGCGGCGGCCCTTTTCACCATCATCGTCCTCGCGGCCGCATCGATTCTGTTGCTGCCGATTCTGACCCTCGCCCAGTGCGCTTCGGAGCAGGCCGAGGAGCGCTGGCTGTGCCGGAGGTTTCCGAAGCTGAGAGCGTGTCTGGCCTACCGAAGGGCCGCTTTAGAGCATGCCCGGAAGGTCCGGCTGAAATC
>DATIVB010000188.1:0-4022 GCA_035466375.1 Chondromyces sp. | reverse complement strand
CCGCTTCGGCGTCGCCGAGGCGCACGGGCTCGGGATGGTGCTGCAGGCCAACTACCTGCTCGAGCGCGGCGCGGTGGCCGTCACCGAGGACGGCCGCTTCGCGCCGGTGCCGGAGCTCTTCGAAGCGAGCTTTGGCGAGCTGGTCCGCGAGCTGCTGATGATCCAGGCCCTGGGCGACTACCACGCGGCGACGGCCTTCGTCGAGCGGTACGGCGCCGTGCACCCGGCGATGGCTGCCGCCATTGCGAAGCTCGAGGACCTGCCGGTGGACATCGATCCGTCGTACCCGCTGCAGGGGCTGCTGTGAGCCGCGGCGTCGAAGGGCGCACCGCGGTCGTCTGCGGCGCCTCGTCGGGGCTCGGCTACGCGGTCGCCGAGCGGCTCGCGGCGGGCGGCGCCCGGGTGCTGGTGGTGTCGCGCTCCGAGGAGCGGGTGCGCGCCGCGGTCGACGCGATCCTTGCGGCGGGCGGCGCCGTCGAGGGCTGCGCCGCCGATCTCACCGAGGCCGGGGCTCCGGGTCGCATCGCCGACGCGGCGCGCGCGGCCTTCGGCGTGCCCGAGATCGTCGTCGCCAACGGCGGCGGCCCGCCCGGGATGCCGGCCGTAGAGGCCGCGGCGGAGGACCTCGAGGCCGCCTGCCGCCTCCTGCTCCTACCGGTGCAGCGCCTCGCCGCCGAGACCCTGCCGGCCATGCGCGCGGCGGGCTGGGGGCGCTTCGTCGCCATCACCTCGGTGGCGGTGCGGCAGCCGCAGCCCGGCCTCGTGCTCTCGAACTCGCTGCGGGCAGCGGTGACCGGCTACCTCAAGAGCCTCGCCGACGAGGTCGCGGCGGACGGCGTCACCGTCAACACCGTGTGCCCCGGCTACACCGCCACCGACCGGCTCGGAGAGCTGGCGAAGAACGTGGCCGAGCGCGAGGGCGTCACCACCGACGAGGTGTTCGCGCGCTGGGCGCGGCAGGTCCCCATCCGGCGGCTCCTGCGACCCGAGGAGGTGGCAGCCGCGGTCGCCTTTTTGTGCTCCGACGAGGCTTCTGGAATGACTGGTGTCGCCCTGCCCGTGGATGGCGGTTTTTCAAGGAGCCTGCTCTAACTGTCGGCCGGAAGGCCGCCACAACCGTGAAAAGACAATGGACTTTTGATGTGAAAGGGTTCACAATCTCGGGAGGCGGGTGAGGCCCGCGAGGGGAGGACAGTCGATGCCGACACGCGATCTCACGTTTGCGATCGTCGGGTCCGGTGGTGACGGCGTGATCACCGTCGGGGACATGATGGCGCAGGCGGGTGCGGCCGAGGGGCTGCACGTGATGAAGGTGGAAGCCTACGGGCCGCAGATCCGGGGCGGCGAGTCGTCGTGCACGGTTCGCCTGAGCGCTGATCCCATATTCGCCCAGGGCGACCTGGTGCAGGTCCTGGTGGTGTTCAACTGGGCCGACTTCGGCCAGTTCCGCGGCGAGATCATCGCCGGCGAAGACGCCGTCGTGCTGTACGAGGCGAGCGACGAGACGCCGCGCGAGCAGATCGACCTCGGGCCGGTGGGGGAGGTGCGCTGGGTGCCGGTGCCCTTCATCGAGCTCGCCAAGCAGTCGGCGGGCACCACCCTGGCCAAGAACATCGTCACGCTCGGCATCCTCGGCGAGCTCTTCAACCTGCCGAAGCAGCCCATCGAGCGGGCCATCAAGGGCAAGTTCTCGAAGAAGAAGGCCGAGGTCCTGGAGGCCAACCTGAAGGGCTTCGAGGCCGGCATCGAGTACGCCAGGACCATCGAGGAGCACGCCTCCGGTAAGCGGCTGCAGTACACCCCCGGCGAGCCGATGCTGCTGATGTCCGGCAACGAGCTGTCGGCGATCGCGGCGCTGCACGCCGGCTGCCGCTTCTTCGCCGGCTACCCCATCACGCCGTCGTCGGAGGTCCTGCACCTGCTGTCGGAGCTGATGCCCAAGGTGGGCGGTTACCTGGTGCAGACCGAGGACGAGCTGTCGGCCATCGGCGCAGTGATCGGCGGCTCCTTCGCCGGCGTCAAGTCGATGACCGCCACCTCCGGCCCTGGCCTGGCGCTGATGACCGAGATGCTGGGGCTGGCCTCGATGGCCGAGGTGCCGGCGGTGATCATCGACGTCCAGCGCGGCGGCCCCTCCACCGGTCTGCCCACGAAGTCCGAGCAGTCGGACCTCTGGCAGGCTCTGTGGGGCTCGCACGGCGACGCGCCGCGAGTGGTGCTCGCCCCGGCCGACGTGGAGGACTGCTTCCACGCCACCGTCGCCGCCTTCAACATCGCCGAAGAGGCGCAGATGCCGGTGATCGTGCTCTCCGACCAGTTCATCGCCCAGCGCCGCGAGACCCTCTCCATGCTGACCCTCGACCACGAGGTCGTCGGCCGCCAGGTCCCCTCGGCCGGCGACCTGCGCGAGTACAAGCGCTACAAGGAGACCCGGTCCGGCATCTCGCCCATGTCGTGGCCCGGCATGAAGGGCGGCGAGTACCAGACCAACGGCCTCGAGCACGGCGAGGACGGCTCGCCAACCTCGATGCACATCGTGCACGAGAAGATGAACGCCAAGCGCTACCGCAAGCTGCGCCTGGTGCGCGACAAGTACAGCTTCTACCGCCGCTACGGCGCCGAGCAGGCCGATGTCGGCATCATCTGTTGGGGCTCGTCCAAGGGACCGGTCAAGGAAGCGGTGCTGAAGGCCAACGGGCGCGGCGAGAAGGTCTCGGCGTTCGTCCCGCAGCTGCTGTACCCCTTCCCCTACCACGAGTTCAACGAGTACCTGAAGACCGTCAGCAACGTGATCGTGATGGAGCTCAGCTACTCGGCCCAGTTCTACAAGTACCTGCGGACCTTCCTCGACCTGCCCGAGGCGCGGACCTTCGTCTTCAAGCGCTCGGGCGGCCGCAACCTCACCGTCGGCGAGGTCGAGGACAAGATCCAGAAGGTGCTCGAAATGAGTGCGCTCCGTCGGGAGGTGCTGGTATGAGCGCGAGCACGCGAGTCGAGATCAAGCCGGGCGCCTACAAGTCCGACCTCAAGCCGGTGTGGTGCCCGGGCTGCGGAGACTTCGGCGTTTTGAACGCCCTCTACCGGTCGATGGCGGCGCTCCAGATCGAGCCCTGGAACACGGTGATCCTGTCGGGCATCGGCTGCTCGTCGCGGCTGCCGGGATACGTCCATGCCTACGGCTTCAACGGCGTCCACGGGCGCGCCCTGACCTTGGCCACCGGGGTCAAGATGGCGCGGCCGGAGCTGACCGTGATCGCGGTCGGCGGCGACGGCGACGGCCTCGCCATCGGCGGCAACCACCTCATCCACGCCTGCCGCCGCAACCTGGACGTCACCTACATCCTCATGGACAACGAGATCTACGGTCTCACCAAGGGCCAGGTGGCGCCGACCACGCCGACCGGCGACAAGACCAAGTCCACCTTCTGGGGCAATCCGGAGCCCGCGGTGGACCCGTGCGAGCTCGCCATTTCGACCGGCGCCTCGTGGGTCGGACGCGGATTCTCGGGCGACATGAAGGGCCTCACCGAGCTCATCACCGGCGCCATCGCCCACAATGGTTTTTCGTTCCTCAACGTCATGTCGCCGTGCGTGACCTGGCGCGGCGACGACGAGTTCAAGCGCCTGAAGGCGATGCAGCGGCCGCTGCCCGAGGACCACGACCCGTCGCGGCGGGCCAACGCCATCGCCTACACCCGCGAGAAGGACGTGCTCACCACCGGTCTGCTGTACAAGGTCGAGGTGCCCACCATGATCGACCGGGTGGAGGCGATCAAGGAGAAGGCCATGGGGGGCAAGCCGGCGCCGTCCACCAAGGAGATGCTGAGCGCGTTCTACCCCAAGTTCTAGCAATTCGCGGCGGGCGGCCCGCCACGAATTGCGGTGCGGGCGTCCCGCCCGCAAGAGGTTCTGCAACGGGCACGGGTTTCCCCCGTGCCCGTTTCTCATTCCCCCGCGTCCGTGTCCGAGTCCGCGTCCGATCGCCCGCCCGCTGCGGGTCGGACCCGCGGCTGCGGTCGCGG
>DATIVB010000187.1:0-3687 GCA_035466375.1 Chondromyces sp. | reverse complement strand
TGCCACAGAGGCGCCGGGCGGTTCATGAGTCCGGCATTGTTGATCACCAGATCCGGGGCCGGGAGGTCGGTGAGGACCCCTTGGGCCCAGTGGCGGACGAGCGTCCAGTCCGCCACGTCGACGGCGTCGAAGCGGTGCGGCGCGGGCAGCGACCGCCGCAGGTCGGCCACGCCGCTGGCGGATCTGCCGCATCCGACCACCGTGACATCCCGGTTCGCGAGCTCGTCCACCAGCGCCCGACCGAGACCTCGGGTCGCACCGGTGACCACCACGACCCTGCCTGGCGAAGTCATCGCTCAGCCCTGCCTTACCACCAGCCAGGTCCCGATCAGAAGCGCCGCCACGCCCAGCAATCGCGACGGGTTGAGCGACCTGGAGTGCTCCACCAGGAGACCGAAGTGGTCGAGCAGGAGTCCGGCCGTCAGCTGCACGCAGATGATCAGGGTCATGGTGGCCGCTGCGCCGATCCGCGGCACGCAGTACACGAAGGCGCCGACCAGAAGCAGGCCGAGCCAGCCCGCGGTCAGGGCGTACCACGGCACCGACCGCCAGGCCGAGAGGTCGGCGGCGCCTGGTACCGCGAGCAGGCAGGCCGCGGCGAGAGTGCCGCCGAGGTGGATGACGAAGACGCTGCCCATGACGCCCACGGACCGGCCCATGACGGAGGCCAGCGGCCCCTGGAGGCCCGCGGCGACGCCGCCGGCGAGGCCGACCGCGATCACGACGATCAATGAACCCATCATTCCTCCGGTGACGCTGTGATGTCCGGTTGGCATGGCGGCGATTATAAGGGCGACCGACCGCGCCCGGTCATCGCTCCAGACGCTGCACCCACACCATGTCGAAGAGCCGGCCGTGCTTCACGCCGACCTCGCGGAAGCGGCCGCACTCGGCGAAGCCGTGCGAAAGGTGGAAGCGGATGCTGCCCTCGTTGGCCGACGAGATGTGGGCGAGGAAGCTGACGACGCCGAGCTGCCGGCCCGCCTCGAGGAGGTGCTCGAGGAACTGCCCGCCCAGTCCACGGCCGGTGTGCTCGGGGTGGATGAAGTAGGTCAGCGTCGCGGAGCGCCGCAGAGTCGGTACGGGGAGGAACGGCGCGAGGTAGGCGAATCCCACCACGTCTTCTTCGACCTCCGCCACCAGGAACGGGTAGTCCGGAGCGGCGGCGGCGCGTCCGCGCAGGAAACCCTCGTCCACGGGACGATCGGGGTAGGCCGCGAAGCTCTCGAGCACGAAGTGATTGAAGATGGCGGTGACCGCCGGCCAGTCGCAGTCACGCACGGGTCGAATGGACGGCTGCATCGCTGCGAGTCTCTCACGGCGGAGGCTGCTCGACGATCCCCGGGGAGTCGAGGGACGGCGGGTCAGCATGGCCAACAGGCGTCAAGAATTCACCCGTCATCATCGTCAGTGCAGTCGAGGAGGGTCCCGTCATCGAGGTCCTCCAGGACGCCGTCGGTGAGAACACCGACCGCTGACGCGAGGGACCACAGGAAGTCCACCGCCTCTTCGGTTGCCGGCTCGTCGATTAAGAAGCGGTAGCACGCGGCGGCGTTTTCGATGCGAGTCACCAGCTCGGGCTCGTGGCCGTCCTCGCGGAGCTCGGAGACGGCCTCCGGATCGAGCCTGAATGGTGACTCCACCTCGACCGCGACGACGCTGAGTCGTTCGCTCAGGCCGGCCAGGGTGTCCGCCGCTCCGGCGGCGAGGGCGGAGTCGACGGCGGAGCCGATGCCGTCGGAGGGCTCCCAGCCGAGGGCCCGCGTCCGGTGCAGCCTCTCGGCTCGTCGCGGTGTGGGGCCCTCCGCCACGGCTGCCCAGCGCCAGCCGGCGAGCCCCAGCAGCTTCGAGATGTCCCCCATCGCCGGCTCGCCGGCTTCCGGCGCATAGACGTTGAGCTCCAGACTCATGATTCACCTCGCGATGATCGATTCCCGTGGGTCACCCGGTCAATGGCTGTGACGACGTCGATCCCGTGCAACAGACGAGCGGAGTCGGCTATGCCTCAGGTCCCTGACCTGGGGAAACCATGTGCTCCGGCATCTGGACCGCGACCACCTCGCCGGTCGCGCACACCTCGCCGTTCGCGGAGACGGTGGCGCTGATCACCACCTTGCGCCCCTTGACCTCCTCGATCCGGCCGCGCACCTCGAGCGGCACTCCGAGCGGCGTCGGCCGCAGGTACTGGACCTTGAGCGAGGCGGTCACGAAGCGGAAGGCCGGCTCGGTGCCCATCTCGCGGCCCGCCGCTCGGTAGGCCGCCGCCGCCGCCGAGCCGGTGCCGTGGCAGTCGATGAGCGACGCGATGAGGCCGCCGTAGACATACCCGGGGATGGCCATGTGCTCCGGCCGCGGGGTGAAGTTCGCGACGGTCTCGTCGCCGTCCCAGAAGCTCTTGAGCTGCAGGCCTTTCTCGTTGAGCCGGCCGCAGCCGTAGCAGTAGCTGAGGTCGTCCGGGTAGTAATCCTGAAACGCCGTGTCGGTCATGGGTCCACCCTTTCCCGGGTGATGTTCTCACATCCGTTGGCCCGGGCAAGGGCGGCGTCCGGACCTCAGCCCGGCAGCAGGCCGAGCCGCAGCAGGCAGGCCTCGAGCTCGTCGACGCCGTCGGTGAGGTGGGCATCCATCCCGGCGGCCCCAGCCGCGTCGATGTTGGCGGCGGTGTCGTCGAAGAAGGCGACGCGGGCGGCGGGCACTCCGAGCTCACGGATGGCGGCGGCGAAGATTGCGGGGTCGGGCTTGGCGAGCCCGAGCTCGTTGGAGAAGAAGAACTCGTCCACGTGGCCCCGCAGCGCGTCGCGGTGGAGGTGGGTGTGGAGAGCATTGGAGTTGCTGAGGCAGGCGACGCGGAAGCGCGGCCGCAGTCGGTCGAGGATCGCGGTCGCACCGGGATAGGGCCCTTTCACCCACGACACGAAATCGCCGAGCAGCTTCCCGGGCGCCATGTCGAGGCCCCACTCGGCCATGAAGAGCTCTGCGAACCGGTCCGGGCCGATGTCACCGCGCTCGAAGGTCTGGACCGCACGCGACTGGATCCAACGCTCGCGGACGGATGCTGCGTCGATGGGGTAGGGGAGCAGCGCCGGCAGCTCCTCGAAGCCTGCGAAGTGGATCAGGACCCCGCCGATGTCGAAGACGAGCACCTCGAGCTTCGCGCTTCGGCTCATGTGGCTCGACATGCCGTGCCTTTCGGAGGCTCGAACCCTGACGGGTGCGCTGAATTCTGGGGCGGCCGATCGGCCTTCCGGAGTCTCACCCGTCGGCCCGACGGTGCTCTTGGCGTATCGACTGGATCACGGTGTCGAGCGCCTGCAGAAAGCGCGAGCGATCGCGTTTTTCGAGCGGCGGCGGCCCGCCGGTGACCTCGCCCGAGCCGCGGAGATCGGACAGGAGGTCCCGGGTCGCCAGAGCAGAGCCTATGTTGTGCTCCGTGAAGGCCTTGCCGGTCGGACCGAGGACCCGGGCGCCCTGTTTCAGGCAGCGGCCGGCGAGCGGGATGTCGGCTGTGACCACGATGTCCTGCGTCTGCACGTGCTCCGCGATCCAGTCGTCGGCGGCGTCGAAGCCGCCCCCGACGACCTCGAGGGCGATCGAGCGATCGTCCGGAGTGCGCATCCACGAGTTGGCCACCAGCGTCACCTGCAGCCCGCATCGCTTCGCGACGCGGTACACCTCCTGCTTGACAGG
>DATIVB010000186.1:0-2725 GCA_035466375.1 Chondromyces sp. | reverse complement strand
CCGGCGGCAGGCGATCCGATCGCCTGCCGTTCTGCCGCCACGAGGCGGAAGGGCGTCCATGCCCTGCACCCGCCCCTTTGCCTCTTTGCGTCTTTGCGTCTTTGCGTTTTTTGGGTGGGCGGTCGGGCTTCGTGATTTCTTGGTGTCTTGGTGTCTTGGTGTCTTGGCGGTTGCGACGTGGGTGGGTGGGCGGCTCTGCGCCTCTGCGCCTCTGCGTTCGAAAGGACGGGTGGGCGGCCTTCGTGATTTCTTCGTGACTTCGTGTCTTCGTGTTTGCGACGTGGGCGGGTGGGTGGGCGGCTCTGTGCCCTCTCTGTGCCCTCTGTGCCTCTGTGGTTCGCCGGCCAGTCCGTCAGCCACTCGCGCCGCGGGCGACGGAGATGAACTCGCGCACCTTGGCGTGGTCCTTGATACCGGGGGCGGCCTCGACGCCGGAGGACACGTCCACCAGCGCCGGGCGCACCGTTCGTACGGCTTCAGCCACGTTGTCGGGGGTCAGGCCGCCGGCGAGCCCGAAGCGGATCCCAGGTGGGCGATCGGCGAGGCCCTGCCACCTCCAGCTCACGCCGTCGCCGGCGCCGGGGTCGAAGAGCGGCAGGCAGCGGCGCGCCAGCCGCCCCACGCGCTCCCAGTCGACCGCGCCCTCGACCCGGACGCGCCGGATGACGCGCTCGCCGAGGGCCTCGAGGAACGCGTCGGGCTCGCTGCCGTGCAGCTGGACCCAGTCGAGGTCGAGGAGCTCGCGGACCCGAACCACCTCGGCGAGCGGCGCGTCGAGGAAGACGCCGACCCGCTGCGCACCCTCGAGATCGCGGATCCACCCGGCAGCCGCCGGGTCGAGCGCGCGCGGGGTGCCGGCCCGGAACACGAAGCCGAGCAGGTCGGCGCCGGCATCGAGCGCCGACTCGGCGTCCTCGCGGCGCGTGAGCCCGCAGATCTTGACCAGCACCGTCACCCGGTCGCCGTCCCGAGCCGCCGCCATCACCCGAAACGGGCGTGCTGGCCGATGAGACGGCGCACCGCCTGCTCGGGGTTGTCGGAGCGGATCAGGTGCTCTCCGACCAGGAAGGCGTGGTAGCCCGCGCGATGCAGCCGGTGCACGCGCTCCGGGCCGTGGATGCCGCTCTCGGCGACCTTGATGCGGTCGTCCGGCAGCGCCCCGGCGAGGGCCTCGACGCGATCGAGGTCGATCTCGAAGGTGGCGAGGTCGCGCGCGTTGACGCCGATGATCGCCGCCCCCGAGTCGATCGCCGGCCCCGGGTCCTCGTCGACGAAGATCTCGAGCAGGACCTCGAGCTCGAGCATCTCGGCGGTCGTCAGAAGCGCACCGAGGCGTTTCCCGGGAAGGATGCGTGAGATCAGGAGCACCGCGTCGGCGCCCAGCACCGCGCTTTCGAAGAGCTGGCGGCGCGAGATGATGAAGTCCTTGCGCAGCACCGGCAGGCTGACAGCCTCCCGAATGCGCGGGATCCACAGCGGATCGCCCTGGAACGAGTCGGGCTCGGTGACCACCGAGATCGCCGCGGCCCGCCCCGCAGCATAGGCGGTGGCGAGGGCGACGGGTTTGAAGGGGTCGCGGATCACCCCCGACGAGGGCGAGGCCTTCTTGCACTCGGCGATCACCTCGGGCTCGGACCCGGCGAGGGCCTTGCGCAGCGACCGGCGCCCTTCGCGCCGGCGCTTCTCGACCATCCTGAGGGCGAGCCGCTCGAGGCCCGGCGCCTCGGGGGTCCAGTCGAGCCGCCGCTGCACGTTGGCGACGATCGTGTCGAGAATCGACTCAGTCATCCCCCGGCGAGCTCCTCCGATCTGTGGGCCAGTGCCTCCATTATACCCAGGGCGGCGCCCGATCGCAGGATGTCTCGTGCGATGTCCGAACCCGATCGGAGGTCGGAGGCGCGCTCCGCCACGTAGAGAGCGGCGCCGGCGTTGATCGCCACCGCCTCGCTCGCCG
This sequence comes from Chondromyces sp., assembly GCA_035466375.1. Classification (GTDB taxonomy): domain Bacteria; phylum Acidobacteriota; class Thermoanaerobaculia; order Thermoanaerobaculales; family Sulfomarinibacteraceae; genus Sulfomarinibacter. Next base: position 771 of record DATIVB010000186.1, on the reverse strand, counting down.
CCGAGCGCTCCTCGCCCGCGAGGATGGCGCGCAGGCGGCGCAGGTTCTCCGCCGCGTCGCCGCCTTTCAGCGCCTTCGGGTCGAAGGGCTCGACACCGAGATCTGCGGGCTCGAGCCGCGTGCTGCCGACGACCTCCCCGTCCCGCACCTCGACCAGCGTGGTCGGCGCGGCGGCCGACACCTCGTCGAGGCCGTCGTCCGAGTGCACGACGAGGGCGCGCCGGGCGCCGAGCTCGGCCAGGGCCGAGGCCATCAGGGGCTGGATCTCGCGTCCCCAGACCCCGATGACCTGTCGCTCGACGCCGGCGGGGTTGGTGAGCGGCCCGAGCAGGTTGAAGACCGTTCGCACCGCGAGCGCGCGGCGCACCGGCATCACCGCCCGCATCGCCGGGTGCAGCTGCGGCGCGAAGAGGAAGGCAATGCCGATCTCGTCGTGCAGGGACGCCATCGCCGCCGGCCCGAGCTCGAGCCGGACCCCGGCCGCCTCCAGCACGTCGGCCGAGCCGCAGCGCGACGAGACCGAACGATTGCCGTGCTTGGCCACCTTGGCGCCGGCGGCCGCCGCCACCAACGCGGCTGCGGTCGAGATGTTGATGGTCTCGCCGCCGTCGCCGCCGGTGCCGCAGGTATCGATGGCGCGCCCGGGGTCGAGGATCGGGACCTTCAGGGAGCGCGTGCGCATGGCACGCGCCGCCGCCGCCACCTCGGCGCCGGTCTCGCCCTTGGCGCGCAGGCCCGCGAGCACCGCGGCCACCACCACGTCGTCGACGG
>DATIVB010000185.1:0-3699 GCA_035466375.1 Chondromyces sp. | reverse complement strand
TCCGCCGCCGCTGCGGCGTCCGCCGCGCACCAGCCGACCCCGATGGCGTCCGCCGCCGCCTCCGCGCGAGAGTCGTCGCGGCTGCGCAGGACGACGTCCGCGCCCGCGAGGTGGAGGCCCACCGCCGCGCCGCGCGCCGCGCCGCCACTGCCCTGCACCAGCGCCGGCCGCCCCTGCGGGTCGATCCCGAGGCTCATGAGCGAACCGACGATCCCATCGGCGTCGGTGTTCTCCGCCACCACCTGGCCAGGGTTGAGGACCAGCGTGTTGGCGGCGCCGGCGCGCTTCACCCGCGGTGCCCGCAGGGTCGCCGCCGCCGCCGCCTCGGCCTTGTAGGGGGTCGTCACCGCCCAGCCGCGGGCCGGCAGCCCGGCGCGGTCGAAGCAGGTGTCGCCGGCGGGCACGAAGAGCTCGGCCAGCTCGGACGGGTCGGGGACGCTCACCGGCACCATCAGGTAGGGGAGGCCGAGCCCGCGGTAGGCGGCCGCGTGCAGCACCGGGCTCAGGCTGCGGCTCACGTCCGCGCCCACCACCCCGTACAGCCGCTGCGGCGGGCCGTTGAGGTGCGAGATCACGCTCTCGATCTGGGCGATCGTGAGCTGCCCAGGCGCCGCCGTCGCGCCCTCGTGCCATGCCGCGTAGCCGAGTGGCGGTCCGAGTAGCGGCGCGAGGTAGCGGCTCGCCAAACCCGGAGTCCCCATGGCGAAGGTGATGAGGCGCCGCCGCTTCCGCGCGCCGCCGTTGAACTTCGGGTGGAGCTCGAGGACCGACATCAGGTCGGCGAGGCCGCACGCGGTGGGCACCACCTTGACCCAGCGCGCCGGGCTCTCGAGCAGCCGTCCCGCGATCTCGGCGAGATCGGCCGGCGTGCCCGCCGGGTCGTGCCACGACAGCACCACCTGCTCGGGCGCGAGCCCCAGGGCCTCCATCAGCTGCCCGTCGCGCGCCGCCTCGAGGTCCAGCAGCGCCGCGCCCGCGTCGCGCGCCGCCTCGAGGACGGCACGCCGGGCGGCCGGGTCCTCGGGGCCGCGGCCTCCCTCGGCGGCCGAGCGCAGGGTCACCAGGACCGGCAGCGGACACGCGCTGATCGCCGCCCGCAGGCCGAGCCCTTCAAAAAGGTCCGCCCGCAGCTCCACCAGCGAAGCCCCGGCCGGCGGCTGCGCCAGGACCGCCAGCGGCTCCTCCGCCACCTCCGGCGTCAGCGAGACAATCCAGTCCATGGTGCGCAGCATAGCAAGCCCCATCCAGCCGCGCCGCCCGCTTCCCCCTCCCCGGTGCCGGGTACATATTTGTATAACTGTCGGAGATTCTCCTCCCGGCCGCACGCGGGGCGGGCGGGCTCATCAGGGCAGGTGCGAGGCACTGCAGGCGGCGCACCGCTTCGGCGAGCTCGACTCGCGCCGGCACATGCTGCCTGCCGCTCGGCCGCCGGGTAGCGCCCGCGCCGGGCGCCTACTGATCTGTCCGCCGCATGCGGAACTCCATCACCTGGCGCCAGCTATCGTCCTCCTCGAGGATGTGGAAGCTGGAGGTCCACACGCCGTCGGGCCCCACCACGAGGTGGAACTTCCCGGTGATGCCGCCCGGGTAGTCCTTGACGTAGTGCATCGAGCGGCCCGCCACGTCCACGCTCATCGGAGTGTCGAAGACCTCGCCGGAGCTCGAGTAGTGCCACATGCGGTACTCGCGAGCCTCGCGGTCGTAGTACAAGATGCCGAGGTTGTACTCACGCGACGGCGTCCTGGTGCCGTCGGCGAGGATGCCGCCGAAGATGCCCTGCATGTCCATGAGGTCCTTCTCGCCGCGATAGTGAAACGCCTCCTCGACCCAGAACCTCCTGCGCTCACCCGATGGCGGCATCGACCAGCCCTCTCCCGCCCAGTCGCCCTCCAGGAAGCTCATCTCGGCGAGCGCCGCCCGCTCGACCACGCCCGGCGCCTCGGGATCCCCGGCTGCGTCGTCTGCCGCCGCCAGCGCCGAACCCGCGAGCACAGCGGCAACTGAGACCCACACGATGCACCACCTCATGGCGTCCGTTCTCAATTTCATGGTTTCTCCTCCGTTCGAGCCCCCGGGGTTCGAGCGCGTTCCGCGCCCCGGGGGCGGCTCGCTCTCCGATCACGCGGTGATACGGATCGGGCGGCTCGAGGTTGACCGTCGCTCCCATTCTCTGGTGCGGGGTCCATATTCGTATGGTTGCCGGAATCCCACCTCCCGGCCGCGCCCGGCCGGGACATGGCCTCAGGTCGTTCTGCGAAAGCCGTGGTCGCGTCCAGCGAATCGGTTACAATCTCGGCTTCAGAGCCGACTCTTTGGACGATGAGCTTCAGGCTGACCCCTACCGTGCTCGCCTTCTTCGCCGCCAACAGCGGCGTTGTGCCCCGGGGACTCCCGGACCGGGTCGGCACCGCAGCCACGAACCAGGGGAGATGACATGCAAATCACCGATATCCTCGAGCAGCTGGGCGGACTCCAGTCGATGGCGCGCGAGCTCGGCGTCAGCGAGAGCCAGGCGGCCAGCGGCGCCGAGGCACTTCTGCCGGCGATCCTCGGCGGCTTCAAGAAGCAGGCCACGGCGCAGCCTTCGGGCCTCGAAGGGCTCGGCGGCCTGCTCGGGCAGCTCGGCGGCGGCAGCCTGCTCGACGAGGTGCTGGCCCCGCAGCCGACGAACCTGAGCCGCGGCAACGACGTGCTCGGACAGATCTTCGGCTCCAAGGACGTGAGCCGGGCGGTGGCCCAGAACGCCTCCTCGCAATCGGGGCTCGACCCTGCCGTGCTGAAGAAGATGCTGCCGATGCTGGCGATGCTGGTCGCCGGTTTCATGGCCAAGCAGCAGGGCGGCGGGGCGCAGCGGCCGTCGGCGGGCGGCGGGCTCGGTGGCCTCCTGGGAGGACTGCTCGGTGGCCGCGGCCGGTCTGCCGGGGGGGCGTCCGCCGGATCCGCCATGGGCGGCCTCGCCTCGATGCTCGACCTCGACGGCGACGGCAATCCCCTCGACGACATCATGGGGATGCTCGGCGGCACCAAGCGGTAGCCCGGCAGGGATAACGCGCCTCTCGAGAATCCACGGGCCGCCGGCCGGCCGTGGATCGGAACCACCCTGATGAGCCGGCGAAAGCTCCTGATCGACGGCTCAGGCGGCCTCCGGTGGACCGTCCAAGGAGGTTCCCCGACGCCCCTTCGCGCCAATGAACTCCCGGTCTCCCCACCGGATTCAGCTTCGATGTGATGGAGCAGGCTTGGAACCGCGATCGCCGCGACGCGATCGACGGTGGATGCGACAATGCCTTCCATGGCAGTCGCCCGCGCCGCACGAGCGGCCGTCGTTGCCGCCACCGTCATCGGAGGCAGCTCGCTGCTGGCCTTCGGAACGTTCCTCCTGCTCGGGCCGTTGTGGTCCATCGGGCTGAACTTATCCGTGGTCAGAGCGCTGGCCTTCAACGCGTCTCTGAGCCTCGCCTTCTTCGTCCAGCACAGCGGTATGATCCGGCGGCCGTTCGAGAACCGGATGTCGCGGATCGTCCCAGGTTACCTCCACCGCGCCCTTTACGCGGTGGTCTCCGGCCTCGTGCTGTGGACGGTGATGCTGCTCTGGCAGCCCGTCGAGCCGGTCCTGGTCAGCGCGGGGCCGCCCCTGCGGTGGCTGCTCCGGGCGCTGTTCGTCGCCGCGGCGGCCGGGTTCCTGTGGGGGCTGCGCTC
>DATIVB010000184.1:0-2154 GCA_035466375.1 Chondromyces sp. | reverse complement strand
GTAGGCGACCAGCAGCGTCTCGCTCGTCATGCCCCAGATCCCCATCAGGTAGGCCTGGGTCGCCGCGCCGAGGGCGAACCACCCGGTGAGCATGAACAGGGAGAAGTAGTCGTCGGGCGTGCTGATGAGGCGCATCAGGGGCCGCAGGGTGCGGCGCGCGATGCGGTACAGCGAGACGAGAAAGGCGCCGACGATCAACGTCATGGTCGTCCAGCCCACGGCCGGGACCCGCAGAACGTCCGGCGCGATGGTGCTGACGAACGCCAGTGCGATGCCGGCCACCACCCCGAGGTGGAAGATCACGAAGCTGAGGTAGAAGCCGAATCCCTTGCGGCTGCGGGTGCTCTCCATCGACCACGGCATGGCGACGTTGAAGAGCGAGTGCCGCGCGCCGCGCTTCTTGTCGGATTGCGCCGGGTTGCCGGGCGCCGACTTGTCGGCGGCGAGCTTGAAGGACAGGAGCCAGCGGATGCGCAGCGTGTAGACGACCGCCATCACGACGAGCGCGATCCAGTGGACGATCTCGGCGGTGTAGAGCGCCGGGCTGACGTCGTGCATCTCAGACTCCTTTCTCGAACTGGGCGGCGAAGGGACCGAACTCGCGCGGATCGGGCGCGACGATGAAGACCTCGTCGAGCGAAGCGCCGTTGGCCAGGTGCTCGGAGATGGTCTCGACCATCACCCGCGCGCACAGGTCCATCGGGACCTGGTAGAGGCCGGTGCCGATGGGCGGAAAGGCGAGGGTCTTGACCCCCTTCTCCTCGGCCCGCGCGAGGGCGGAGCGCACCGTCCTGCGGAGCTTGCCCTCCTCGTCCTCCTCGCGGAACTTGGGGCCGTTGGCGTGGATGATCCAGTCCGCCTTGAGGACACCCGCCTCGGTCACAACCGCCTCGCCGGTCGGGCAGTTGCCGATCTCGTCGAGCTGCTTCTGGATGACGATGCCGCCGCGCTGCTGGATCGCGGCGCCGTAGCCCGAGCCCAGCTTGACGTTCTCGGTGATGTCGAAGACGAAGGCGCCGACCTCCATCTCCGTGATGTCGCCGCGAACCAGCTGCAGCTTCTTGTCTCCGATCTTCCGTTCCACCATCTGCCGATCCTCCCGATCCTCCAGTTTCGATCCCTCAGGTGTCTCCCGTGATGCCCACCAGCTCTTCGTTGAACGCCTTGGCGGTCTCGTTCAGCCAGTGGGGGTCTGCGAGGTCGCCGAGGGTGAACTCGTCCAGGACCTCGCCGATACGCTGGTTGATGAGGGCGTAGACAAGCCGGCACTCGCAGAACTCGGCCCGCAGGCAGGCTTCCGGCTCGTCGATGCAGTCGACGACGCAGATCGGGCCGATCGTGGCCTCGACGATCTGACGGATGGAGATCTCGCGGGCGGGCTTCGCCAGCTTGTAACCGCCGTGGCGCCCGGCGACGCCGCGCACCAGGGCCGCGCTCTTGAGCGCCAGCGCCACCTGCTCGAGATATCCGTGGGAGATGCCGGTTCGATCGGCGACGGATGCGAGGCTCACCGGCGCGTCCTCGCCACCGTGGCGGGCCACGTCCAGCATCATCCGCAGGGCGTAGCGACCACGAGTCGAGATCTTCATGGCGAGGAGAAGATATTCCTAATATTCATACCTGTCAACTAGGAGTTATAAAATTAAACATTGATCTCAATCTCATGTCTCGCTTTCGTTGTCGCCGCACCCCGTCAATGCTATGTTTGTGCCCGCGTGAAGATGACGCTCACTCAGGAGGGGCCATGGCAGCGAAGACCGCGGTGATCATCGACGACGAGCCCGACATCACCACCTACCTCAGTACCTTTCTCAGCGACAACGGGTGGGATGTGAGGAGCGCCAACGACCCGAACCAGGGCATCGCACTGGCGCAGGAGGCGCCCCCGGATGTCGTGCTCCTCGACGTGATGATGCCGGAGCGGGGCGGGCTCAGCACCCTGATCGCGCTGCGCAAGGACGAGCGCACCGCCAAGGTGCCGGTGGTCCTGGTGACCGGCATCCAGGACACACTGAAGGCCGATTTCGGCGACTTCCTCGATCGCTTCAAAAAGTACCACCCGGACGCCTACGTGCAGAAGCCTATCGACGAGGCCAAGCTCCTCGAGACCCTGAGGTCGCGCACCTGAGGAGCAGGCGCAGCGGCCACGCGGCC
>DATIVB010000183.1:0-3650 GCA_035466375.1 Chondromyces sp. | reverse complement strand
CGACATCGCCGTCCGGGGCGGTGCCCGTGACGATCGGGACTTCGCAGGTGGAAACGACCGCGTCCGCTACAAGGTGGCGCTCGGCGACGCCGAGGGTCCCTACCGGATCCGGGCCGAGCTCTGGTACCAGCCCATCGCCTTTCGCTGGGCCCGCAACCTGGCCGGTTACGAGGCCGACGAGCCGCAGCGCTTCGTGACCTACTTCGACTCGATGGCGCCGGTTTCGGCGACCGTGCTGGCTCGAGCCGAGGCGCTGACCGACTGAGGACGGGCGGCCGCACTCGGGGCCGGCGCCGTCCTCAGAGAGTCGTCGAGGCGCCGCGGGCGAGCAGTGCCGCCGCCGCGTAGCACCCGGCGGCGAACAGGAAGACACTCGATGTGCCGGCCTCCAGGGCGAGCAGGCCGGCGAGCGGCGCCGCCATCACCGAGGCGAAGCCGTTGGCCGCCCACGCCCACGCGGTGCCGCCGACCGCCTGCGGTCTGACCAGGCGCCGCAGTCCGAGGGGGAAGGGAAAGCCCATCAGGAAGGCCAGGGGCAGCATCAGCAATAGGGCCGCGAGGCCGCGCACCGCCAGCGGGGCGGCGTGCACGGCGTGCACCAGCGCCAGGGAGCCGGCCGCCAGCACCACCAGCAGCGCGGCGATCAGAGCCGCCACCCGCCAGGCGTCGCCGGCGGCGCGGCGATCCGAGAGGGCGCTGCCCGTCCCCGAGGCGACGAGGAATGCGGCCAGCACGACGGCCACCGAGTAGACGGGGTGCCCGAGCAGCAGCGTGAGCTGTTGGATGGCGGCGATCTCGGCCGCCAGGAAGGCGAGGCCGATGAGCCCGAAGTAGCTCACCAGGCGCGCGCGGCCGATTAGCGGGCCGCTGCGGCGGACGAGTGCGGCGGGCACCGCCAACAGGAAAACCGCCAGCACGAAGCTCTGGACCAGGGTCGCCACCAGGGCGATGTGGCCCCACTCGGCGAACGGCAGCCAGTCGCCGCGATCGGCGCCGAAGAAGGCCGGCAGCGACCCGAGCCGCAGGTAGTGGTGGGGGTAGGGGCGGCCGTCGGTCGCCGGCTCGATGTTGAATGGGTAGTCGTCGGCAAAGCGCGCGAGACGGTCGCCGCCGGCCGTGACCGCCTCGGCAGCTCGCTCGAGGACCGGCTCGTCGAGGATGTTGATCTGGGTTTCGAAGCGGCCGTCGACCGGAGGCCAGTCGAGGTCGAAGCGCCGTTGACGGCACCACGCCCGCAGGGCCGCGAGATCGCTTTTGGAGAACCCGTCCGGGCGCACGAGGACCGTCGAGGTGGCCCAGCCGTGCATCACCACCAGCCCCCGGTCGAGAGCGTCGGGCGCGACCTTCCGGAGCGCGCTGCCGGCGGTCAGGACCAGCCGCGGGCCGGGTCGCGCGGGGAGGGTCATCCAGCGCGTGACGGCGAGCGTGCCGCCGGGGCCGAGACGCTCGAGGTACTCCACGTACGCCCCGACGGTGTGCATGAAGTCGGCGTCGAGCGCGTAGACGCCGGCGCCCGACGAGCCGACGCCGCCGCGCCCCGGCGCCGCCACGATGAGATCGAAGCTCTCGTCACTCGCCGCGACATGCGCACGAGCGTCGCCGATGACCCACTCGACCTCGCCGGTGCCCAGGGCCGCCCCGTCGCCGGCGTCCCAGCCCAGCACCTCGAGGGCCGGAACCAGCTCCAGCGCGACGACCCGTCTCGCGCCGTGGACGAGGGCGACGGCCGCCTCGAGGCCGCCCGCGGCCCCGAGAACCAGGACCCGTTCGGGGGCCCCGAGCGCGTAGGGCATCGCGGTCGGGAGCCAGCCGAGCAGTGCCTCGGACCCGGGGGCGGCGGCGAACCGCGTCGAGGCGCCGGCGAGCTGGGCGTCGACGAACAAAGCGTCCTGGGACGGGAACGAGCCGCGGTAGGCGAGCGACAGCCCCGGAGCGTGCCGGAACGCCGCCGCCCGCACGGCCACGAACCAGCCGACCGGGCTGCTCGTTTCAGCGATCCGTCGCGACTCCGGGTACGCCTCGATCTGCGGCAGCGCCTTGTACGGCGTGATATCGAGCCGCCACGGCGGGCGTGCCAGGGCGGCCGCGGCCAGCAGGAGCAGCGCGCAGCCGCCTGCCGACACCAGGCGCCGGCGGTTCCGTTGGGCGACCACGACCGCTGCCACCAGCGCCGCCGGTGCCGCGATGAGCGCCGGAACCGCGAGGGCGCGCTGCGGCGAAACCAGAAACAGGACGGCCAGCGCCAGCACCGATCCGAGGCCGGAACCGGCGAAGCTGGCGCCGTAGATGGCGCCGGGACGCTCCGGCTCGAGGGTGAGGCCGAGCAGGACGGCCGCGGCCGCGACCGCGAACGGCAAGGCCAGGAGCACGTACACCGCCGCCAGCCGGGGCCACTGGCTCGCGTCCCACGGCAGCTGCGCGGCGTCCAGGGAGAGTCGGTGGACCAGCACCACGCTGGCCAGCAGGGCCGGGGCCGTGAGCAGCGCCGAGGCGGCGAACAGCAGCTCGGCGCGCGGCCGCGGGAGCGTGCCGGCGACCGCCAGCACCGTACCCGTGAAGCCGAAGCCGAGCATGGCGACCCCGATGGCCATGGTGGCGAAGTGGTGGAACTGCTCGATGGCGAAGACCCGGACCAGGAGGATCTCGTAGGTCAGGGTGCCGGCCGAGAGCAGGGCGATCGCGGCTGGTCTGGCGAGCCGTCGCACGGCGATCGCGGCTGGTCTGGCGAGCCGTCGCACGGCGGCTCAGCGGAGCCCTTCGAGCATCGGCACGAAGCGCACCGGAAGCAGGTTGCGGGTCGTGGTGTCTCCGTCGCGGTCCTTCTCCACCTTGATGAGGTTCTGGACCCCGTAGACGCTGCCGACGGGAATCACCATCCGCCCCCCGGGCTTGAGTTGCTCGATGAGCGCCGGCGGGATGTAGCCCGCCGCCGCCGTGACCACGATGGCGTCGAACGGGGCCGCCTCGGGCCAGCCGTCGTGGCCGTCGCCGTGGCGGACCGTCACCGACTCGAAGCCGAGCCGCTCGAGGCGGTCGCGGGCGCTCTCGGCGAGCGGCTCGAAGATCTCGATGGTGAAGACCGAGCAGCCGATCTCGGCCAGGATCGCGGCCTGGTAGCCGGAGCCGGTGCCCACCTCGAGCACCTTCATGCCGTCCTCGGCCTGAACCACCTCCGTCATGAAAGCCACGATGTAGGGCTGCGAGATGGTCTGGCCGTAGCCGATGGGCAAGGGGTGGTCGCCGTAGGCCCGCTTGCGGTCCGCTGCCGGCACGAACTCGTGGCGCGGCACCGCCCGCATGGCCTCGAGGACCGTCCTGTCGTCCACGCCGCGGGAGCGGATGAGCCGGACCATCGCGTCTCGCTGGGCGTCGAAGGAGTCGTCGGCTGCAGCGGCCGGCGGCGCGAGGGCAGCCGCCACCGCGACCGCGGCGAGCGCCCGCAGGGTGCGGGTCGCAGCCGGCCGACGGCGCATCGCGCATTCCTGTAGTGCTGCCATCTTCCCGCCCGCTCAGTCGCCCCTGAAGAACTTGATCTGCTCCAGGGCTTCCTCGGCCCGCAGCCGGCCGACGGCGCCGGTGCTGTAGACCGCGCTCGCGATGGTGCCGTCAGGGCGCAGGATGTCGCTGCTGGCGTGCAGGTAGAGGTCGTC
>DATIVB010000182.1:0-7220 GCA_035466375.1 Chondromyces sp. | reverse complement strand
GCTTCGGGAAGCCGTCGCCAACGGGTATCCTCTCGGCGTGGAGATGCACCAGAAGATCTACCTCGAGCCGCTCGACGGCTACCCCCCCTTCGAGAAGCTCATCGCACCGCAGGGCTGAATCGCTGAGGGGCGTTCTGCCCGCACGACGGGGTGATCGATGGTGTGCCGAGAGATGGATGTGTGGCCGGCAACGCCTGACTCCTGACGTTAACCCGCCCGTTGACCCCAATCCACTTCGGTGCTACAACGATCTGCTCGCTTTCGCGAGCCGAAAGTGAGCGCACGCCATGTCCGAGTTCCGGAACCTCGCCATCATCGCCCACGTGGACCACGGCAAGACCACCCTGGTGGACGCCATGCTGTGGCAGAGCGGCACCTTCCGCGCCAACCAGCGCGTCAACGAGCGCGTCATGGACTCGGGCGACCTCGAGCGCGAGCGCGGCATCACCATCCTCGCCAAGAACACCTCGGTGCGCTACAAGGGCACCAAGATCAACATCGTCGACACCCCCGGCCACGCCGACTTCGGCGGCGAGGTGGAGCGCACCCTGCAGATGGTGGACGGCGTGCTGCTGCTGGTGGACGCCGCCGAGGGGCCGCTGCCGCAGACGCGGTTCGTGCTCCAGAAGGCGCTCGCCCTCGGGCTGCCGCCGATCGTGGTGCTCAACAAGATCGACCGCGCCGACGCGCGGCCGGCCGCGGTCCTCGACGAGGTCTACGACCTCTTCATCGACCTCGACGCCACCGAGGAGCAGCTCGACTTCCCGGTCTTCTGCACCGACGCCCGCAAGGGGCTGTGCCGGCGCGGCTTGGAGGGGGAGTTCGGCGACCTGCACGACCTGCTGGAAGAGATCCTGAGCGCGCTGCCGGCGCCCAAGGGCAACCCGGCGGCGCCGCTGCAGATGCTGGTCACCAACCTCGACTACTCCGACTACCTCGGCCGGCTGGCGGTCGGCCGCATCGTCAACGGCACGCTGTACGCCAACCGCACGGTGGGCATCGCGCGCGTCGACGGCATCGGCCGCGCCAAGGTCGGCACGGTCTACTCGCACGAGGGCCTCGACCGGATCGACGTGGAGAGCGCGGAGGCCGGCGACATCGTCGCCCTGGCGGGGCTCGACGAGGTCTCGATCGGCGACTCGCTGGTGGACCCGGAAAACCCGCAGCCTCTGAAGCGGATCGCGGTCGACGAGCCGACCATGGCGATGATCTTCTCGGCCAACAACTCGCCCTTCGGCGGCCGCGAGGGCCAGTATGTGACCGCGCGCCAGATCCGCGCCCGACTCGAGAAGGAGGCCCTGCACAACGTCTCGATCCGCCTCGAGATCATCGCCAACGATGCCTTCAACGTGATGGGCCGGGGCGAGCTGCAGCTCGCGATCCTGATCGAGACCATGCGCCGCGAGGGCTACGAGCTGTCGGTGTCGAGGCCCGAGGTGGTGACCCGCACGATCGACGGGCGGATCCACGAGCCCATGGAGATCGTGCAGGTGGACTGCCCCGACGAGTACGTCGGCGTCGTGACCCAGAAGCTGGGGATCCGCCGGGGCCAGATGACCGAGATGCACAACCCCGGCCACGGCCGCGTGCGGCTGGCCTTCCGGGTGCCCTCGCGCGGCCTCATCGGTTTCCGCTCCGAGTTCCTCACCGACACCCGGGGCACCGGCATCCTCAACCACCTGTTCGACGGCTGGGAGCCCTGGCACGGAGACATCGCGGGCCGCGCCACCGGCGCCCTGGTCTCGGATCGCTCGGGCACCTGCACGACCTATGCGCTCTACCACCTCGAGCCGCGCGGGGTCCTCTTCCTGGGGCCGGGGACCGACGTCTACGAGGGCATGATCGTCGGCGAGAACGCGCGCGACAACGACCTCGACGTCAACGTCACCCGCGAGAAGAAGCTCACCAACATGCGCGCCGCCGGCTCCGACGAGGCCCTGCGGCTGGCGCCGCCGCGCGAGATGACGCTCGACCGGGCCATCGAGTGGATCGACCGCGACGAGCTGGTGGAGATCACGCCGTCCGCCATCCGCCTCCGCAAGCGGGTGCTGCCGTCGAACCAGCGGCCGAAGACGAAGCGAAGCAGCGCCTAGGGCCGTCTGGAGCTCAGGGGTTCAGGGATAAGAGGTCAAGAGGTTAAGAGGTTAAGAGTTAAGGGTTAAGGGTTAGGGGTCGGGTCAGACCGGATGGCCTCGGCCCACACGACTCGAGAGGGGCAAGAAATCAGGCTTCACCTCTTCACCCTTCACCCTTGACCTCTTCACCCCTTCACCCTTCACCCCTTTACCCTTCAGGAGCCGGGCGGACGGGAACTCCCAACTCCTGACTCTTCACTCAGTACTTGAGTGGTCGGTTCTTGTAGCTGGCGATCGCCGCCTGGGTGCGGCCGATCATGGTGTGGGGTGCCAGGCGGCCGCAGTGCCCGTAGCCCTCGTAGGGGGTGCAGAGCCCTCGGCAGAACGAGACCTGGTGGCCGTTGTACGGGCACTCGATCACCGTGTAACTGCGGAAGGGGGTGCAGCGGCGTTCGGACTTGGGCTTCAAGAGTGGCATGGCGTTCTCCTGCCGGCATCATATCAGGATTGATTCTTATCTCGTGAATCTCGGGCAGCCGGCGCCGTGCCCGGAGTCAGTTTCAGTGACGGCGGCAGATGGCAGTGACAGTCTCAGTGACAGTTTCAGTGGCAGTTTCAGTGTCAGAGGGCCGCGTCCGTGGCAGCGATCATCCGGCGCGACCGCGGCGTCCACTTCCGGGTCGAGCGATGACCTGACGCCGTCGCCCTTCGAGACGTCAGCGCGAACCGTCGCAACCACAAAGGCACCAAGACACCAAGAGTTTCACCAAGAATTTTCTTCGTGAACATCTTGGTGCCCTTGGTGTCTTGGTGGTTCAACCTGGGTGGGCGGGAGGCAACGTTCAACGTTCCAACGTTCAAACGTTCGAACGCCGAATCATCACCACCCTCGACGCCCCGCCCGCGAGGTCGCGGACGATCTCCAGGCTCTCTGGGAGTGCGCCTGCGACGTCCGCCCTGGCCGGGCACTCGAGGCAGGCGAGGGTGCCGGACCCGAGCAGGCCGGCGGTGAAGGCCGAGGCCAGGGCCTCGAGGCCCTCGGCCCAGCTCTCGAACGGCGGGTCCGCCCAGGCGATGTCGAACGAGTGCCCCTGCCGCGCGAGTTCAGTGACAGCGGCGGCGGAAGGCCGAACCAGGACCGCGGCCCGCGACTTCTCGAGCTCGAAGGACGCGCAGTTGGCGCGCAGGATCCCGGCCGTGGCCGGGTGGCGCTCCACGAACACCACCGACTCCGCCCCGCGGGACAGTGCCTCGAGCCCCACCGCTCCGGTCCCGGCGAATAGGTCGAGAAATCGAGCGCCGACGACCCGGTCGCCGAGCACGGCGAAGGCGCGCTCGCGCATCGCGTCGGGGGTCGGCCGCACGGCCGCCGTCCGGCCGGGACCGCGCAGCCGGCGCGATCGCCACTCGCCGCCGGTGATCCTCACTGCTTGCGGTCCACGACCCGGAGCACGACCTGGTCGCGGGCGTCCACCGGGACCACCTCGCGCAGGTAGGTCGACTCGTGCTCGAGGATCAGCACGCCCTCGTCCAGGACCTCGACGACCCGTGCGAAGCCGCCGGTCATGAGCTCGACCCGGTCCCCGCGGCGCGGCTCCCAGGAGTCGAGGGCCGCAGCCGAGGGGCTCGCGGCCCGCACCTGCTCCTCGAGGTCGTTGAGCGCGCCGATGATCTTCGACAGGGGCAGATTGACGACCGCCATGGGCGAGAAGCGGAGCACCCGCGGGGCCTCGGGGCCGATGTGCAGGGTCAACTCGACGGCGTCGTGCGAGGTGCTGACGTCGGACGAGACGGGCCGTTCGCCCAGCTCCCCGGCGGCGTCCTGCAGAATCGACAGGTAGATGATGAACTGATCGTCGGGCAGGGAGATCTGGCGCAGGAAGCCCTGCGTGCCGCGTTCCGAGATCGTCACCACCACCATCCGGTTCGAGAACAGGCTGACCCGGGTGGTTGTCTCGCCGTGGGTCACGATTCTCTCCGCCACCGGCACCGGCGCCTGAGCGACAGCGGGTGCCGACATGCAGACGACCAGAACGGCAGCTGCGAAACAGTGCCTGGTCATGAGACATCCTCCACCATGAGGCCGCGGGCGGTCTTGAGCGCCCACGGCAGGGCCTCTTCGGAGCTGATGACGCCGTCCACGAGGGCGTCGTGGGTGAGGCGCAGCGCGCGCCCGACGTGGGGCCCCGGGGGCACGCCCGCGTCGACGAGCTCGCGGCCGGTGACCGGAAGTCCCGTCGACGCCGCCGTGCCCGCCGCGTCGGCGAGCGCCCGCCGCCCGGCAAGAGGCAGCCGGGCCATCGCCAGCAGCAGTGCTTCAGCCGGCTGCCGCGCCACCTCCCGCACGCGCTGGGAACGTGCCGAGGCGGGATCGGCGGTGCGGACCAGGGCCTCCACCTGCGTCGGCAGCGACAGGAACCGGTCCCGGGCGGCGCCGCCGAGCTGAAGCCGGGTGGCGAGCCGCTCGACAGCGTCCCGGCCGCTGTGCAGGGCGAGGCCGCCGAGCAGGAGGATCCACGGTTCGGGCGGCGGCCCGAGCCCTTCGAGCTCGTGCCACGAGAGCTGGCCTTCCACCTCCATCAGAAAACCGCGGGCGGCCTCGCTCCACTCCACCCCCGGGCACAGAGTCTTCAGCAGCCCGAGCTCGGCGATGAGCGCGAGGGCCGGTGTCGGGTGCGGCTCGGCGAGCAGCAGCTCCAGCTCGCGCCGCAGGCGCTGCCCGGACAGGCGCTCGAAGACCCCCTCGCTGAGGGCGGTGGCAATCAGGTAGGTGGTGTCCGGGGCGATCGTGAAGTCGAGGCGCCGGGCGTAGCGCACCGCGCGCAGGGCGCGGGTCGGGTCGTCGATGAATGACAGCGAGTGGAGGACGCGGATCTCGCGGCGCTGGATGTCCTTGCGGCCGCCGAAGAAGTCCACCAGCTCGCCGAAGCGGTCACCGGTGAGAGCGACCGCGAGCGAGTTGACGGTGAAGTCGCGGCGGTAGAGGTCCTGACGGATGAGCGAGGTGGCGACCTCCGGCAGCGCGGCCGGCGTGCGGTAGAACTCGGTGCGCGCCGAGGCGACGTCGATCTTGAGGCCGTCGGGCAGGGTCACGACAGCGGTCAGGAAGGGCTCGTGCGGGTGGTGGCGGCCGTCCATGGACTCGGCGAGGGCGGCTGCGAAGGCGATGCCGTCGCCCTCCACCACCAGGTCGACGTCCTCGTTGGCGCGCTCCAGCAGCAGATCGCGCACCATGCCGCCCACCAGGTACACCGGCGCCCGCTGCCGGGTGGCGACCTCGCGCGCCGCCTCGAGCACGCGCTGCACCCACGGCGGCGTGACGTCGCGCAGCAGGCGGGTGATGGGCTGGCTCACGGGGCGCGCCCCGGCCATCCGGTTGTCGAGTGCGGAGCCGGCTTCGTGCTGGTGCTCGAAGAGCCTCCGGAAGAGGTCCATCCGGGTGATGATCCCGACCGGCTCGCCGCCTTCCTCGACCAGGACGAATCGGTAGGAGCGCTCGAGGAACAGGTCGCGGAGCGCATCCAACGAAGTGGCGGCGTCGACGGTGGGCAGCTCGGGCTGCATCACCGAACGCACCGGGCGCTCGCCCATGCCGTGGCTCAGGGCGCGGTCGAGGATCTGGCGCGTGACCTGGCCGACGAAGCCGCCCTCGGCCGCGTCCTCGACGGGCAGCGCGTTGACGCGTAGCTCGTTGAGCCGCTCCTTGGTGCGTCCGACCGACACGGTGTCCTCGATCGAGAAGATGTTGCGGGTCGCGATGTCGATGGCGGTTGGGGGCGGTGGCATCTCCACCGCCAGCGACTCGAGCAGGACCTCGCGCAGCTCCACGGGCATCATGCCGCTGATCCGCGCCGAGGCGGCGGTGGGGTGGCCGCCGCCGCCGAACTGCTGCGCCACGCGGCCGACGTGTAACCCGGGCAGGCGCGACCTCAGGATGAGGTTGATATTTGGCGGTCGCACCAGCAGGACCGCACCGACCATGATCTCGAAGATCTCGACCCAGCGGTGGACGACGAAGGCCGCCTCCTCGTGGTAGCGGTCCACCTCGAGCATCGACAGCGCCACCGGGACTCCGGCGATCATCACCTGCTCGGTGGCCTCGACCATGCGGTTGAGGAGCTCGAGCTGCTCGGGCTGCAGCACCTTGAGGACCCAGCGGCGGACCCAGGACAGCGAGGCGCCCTGCTCCAGCAGCCAGGCGCTGGTGCGCAGGTCCTCGGCGGTGGTCTCGCGGTAGGAGAGGCCGCCGGTGTCCTCGTAGATGCCCATCAGCATGAGGGTCGCCTCGTTGAGCGTCGGTTTGATGCCGCGCTCCCGGTAGAGCTCGGCGATGATGGTGCAGGTGGCGCCGACCGGGCGTTGGAAGACCTCGGTCGCCTCCAGCGGATCGTCCTCCTCTTCCATGTGGTGGTCGATGAGGGTCACCGGACACGCGCTGCGCACGATGAGCTCGTGCAACTCGCCGAGGCGGGAAGGGCTGCGGGTGTCGACGACCACCGCGTGCTCGATAGGCTCGGCTCGCACCTGTTTGAGCTTGGCCTCGGGATAGCCGAGCTCGGCCTCGGCCAGGAAACGGCGCACCGCCACCTCCTGGGAGCCCGGGAAGACCACCGCGTGCTCCGGGAAGAGGCGCACCGCGCACACCGCCGCGGCAAAGGCGTCGAAGTCGGCCGACAGGTGCGTGGTGATGATCTTCACGCGACCATTGTAGGCAATTCGCGACCTCCGGCGTCCGGCGCCGGAGGTCACGAATTGCAGACGGAGGCTTGACAAACGCATATGGCGAGTGTATTAATACACTATTACAATAGTTCACTAGGACACTGAGACAAGGGAGGGTGGACCGGACATGCAGATCCAACTCGATGTGAAGAGCGGGGTGCCCTTCTACCGCCAAATCATCGATCAGGTGAAAGCCGCCATCGCGACAGGCTCGGTCGGTCCCGGTGACCGACTGCCGACGGTCCGTCAGCTTGCAGTCGACCTCTCCGTCAACCCCAACACGGTGAGCCGCGCGTACACGGAGCTCGAGCTCACGGGGCTGGTGGAGACCCAGATGGGCTCGGGCACCTTCGTCGGTCAAAGGCCGGTCACCCGGGACGACGTGGAGCGCCGCCGGGTGCTCGATCAGCTGTGCCAGGAGTT
>DATIVB010000181.1:0-5637 GCA_035466375.1 Chondromyces sp. | reverse complement strand
CGGCCGTCGCGGAGGACGATGGCGCCGGTGAGCACGGTGGCGGCGATGAGAATCGGCAGGTCCTGGGTGATGACGAAGCCGCTGACGGTGGCCGGGCGGATGGCAAAGGCGGTGCCGACCACGAGGCCGAGGTTGAAGATGTTGGAGCCGAGGACGTTGCCGACCCCGATCTCGGACTGGCCCTTGAGCACCGCCGCCAACGAGGTGGCGAGCTCGGGCAGCGAGGTGCCGAACGCCACCAGCGTGAGACCGATGACCGCTTCCGAGACACTGAACCGCCGCGCCAACTCGACGCCGCCCCGGACCAGCATCTCCGAGCCCGCGACCAGAACGACGATTCCGAGCAGGGTAATCGCGAGGTGCTGCGGGACCGAGCCGCGCACCACCGTGTCCAGGCTGTCGTGCCGCTTGGCCTGGGAGACGGCGACGACGATGAAGGCGGCGAACACCGCGATCAGGAGGAAGGCCGTGAGGCGCGAGATGGACCCGTCCCGCGCCAGAACCATCAGCAGGGCGGGCGGCACGAGGCCGAAGACCAGGTCGCGGACCAGGATCCGGCGGCCGCCGACGACGTGGATCGGCACCACCACCGCCGCCAGGCCGAGCACCAGCAGGAGGTTCATGATGTTGGAGCCGACCGCGTTGCCGAGGCTGAGGTCCGAGCTGCCGCGGCTCGCTGCCAGCACCGACACCGAGAACTCCGGCATCGAGGTCCCGAAGCCGACCACCGTCAGGCCGACCATCATCGGCGAGATCCCGAACTTGAGTGCGAGCCTCGAGGCGCCGTCCACGAGCCAGGCCGCGCCGACGCCGAGCGCGGCGATGCCACCGGCGAGCAGCAGCCAGGGAATGAGAGGAGCCAGGTCCATCAGGGGAAGAATGCTATCACTGCAATTCTCGGGGCCCAGGGCAGGGCCCCGAGAATTGCGTCAGAACGGCACGCCGAAGCTGATGAAGAAGCGGCCGCCAGATTCGCCCGGCTCGCGGTCGAGCTTCCACCCGTACTCCGCGCGCAGGGGGCCGGCGGGCGTCCGGTACTGCAGGCCGAGCCCGGCCCCCCAGCGGATTTCCCCGAGCTCGACCTGCCCCGGCGAGCCCCAGACGTTGCCCGCATCGATGAAGGCGGCGGCCCAGAACTCGCCGGCGATGTGGCGGCGGTACTCGAGGTTGAGCAACACGAGGGCGTTGCCGCCGACCGCGGCGCCCTCGATGACCGTCTGCCCCGGGATACCGAGGGTGTCGGTGTCGAAGGCGCGGTGGGTCGTGCGGCCGCCGGCGAACAGGCGGTAGGCGAACGGTATCTGCAGGTTCTCGGCGAGCTCGGCGTCCGCTCCGAAGGGCTCGATGGCGCCGAGCCGGAGCCCGGCCGCGAGGAAACCGCGCCACATGGGCGTGTAGACCGTGACCCCGGTCTGGACCTTCAGAAAGTGCTCGTCGGCGAGGAACGCCGGGAAGGCGTACTGGACCGACGCCGAGGCGAACACGCCGCGCGACGGCGCGAGCGGGTTGTCTCGCGTGTCCCACTCGAGGCTGGGAGTGAGAGACGCGACCTTGGCCTCGGCGAACTCCTCGATCCTGGGATCGATGACCGGACGGTCGGGTTGGACGATCTCGTACTCGTAGCGCAGCCAGGGCCGCAGCGGCCGGCGCAGTCGGTCGCCGAAGTCGATCCACAATCCCCGGCGCAGGAGGTCCCGGTCCGCCACGATCTGGGTGGTGCGGTACACGGCAAGGTGGCCGGGGACCGGCAGTCCGAGGGGCCTCCGGTTGCGCAACGACAGCGAGTACTGCTGCCGGCTCTGCGCCAGCGAGACCTCGGCCGAGAAGGCGTAGGCGCGGCCGAGCACGTTGAGGTGAGACCAGCCGAGAATGATCCGCGCGGCGTCGACACTGGAGTAGCCGATGCCGAACAGGTACGACTTCTGCTCGCCCTCCTCGAGGCGGACCACGATGTTGCGCTCGTCCCGGAGCTCGTGGCCGGGCATCGGCACCACCTCGGCGCGGCGGAAGAGGCCGAGCTCGAAGAGGTTCCGCTGCGCGTCCAGGAGCCGGCGGCGGGAGAGCGGCTCGCCGCTGACGACCCCGGCCCGGCTTACGGCGGCTGCCACCAGGGTCTCGCGGGTGTGTTCGAGGCCGGCGATGATGATCTCGCCGACGCGGACGAAGGGCCCCGGTTCGATGCGGAACACCACCTCGGCGCGGCCGGGCCGGGAGGTGTCGACCTCAACGGCAACGCGGCCGGCCGGATAGCCGGAGTCGGCGAGCGCCGCCTCGAGCCGGGCGGTCGTGCGGCTGACCGCGCCCGGGCTCCACGGATCGCCCTCGTAGAAATCGAGGGGGCTGACCTCGAGCTCTGCCGCCGCCTCGACCGGCAGGTCCTCGATCCGCACTTCGGAGACGATCCAGCGCAGGCCCTCGCTGATCGGGAAGACGACCCGCACGGCGCTCCCGCCCTCGACCGCCTCGATCAAGGGCGATCCGACCGCGGCGTAGGGGAAGCCCTCGCGATGGTAGAACTCGAGCAGCGCCGCGCGGTCCTCCTCGAGCGTGAGCCGGCTGACCTCCTGCTGGAAGCGCCCGCCGACCGCGCCGCGCCGAACCTGAACGACGTCCTCGAGCCGGTCCCGGCTGACGCTGTCGGCGCCGGGAAACTCCACCGCTGCGATCTCCAGCCGCTGCCCGGGATCGACCTCGAGACGCAGCACCTGCTCGTCTCCGGTAGCCTCCAGCGAGGCGGCGACGTCGGCGAGAAGGAAGCCGGCCGTCTGCAGGTTCTCCACCACCTGCTCCGCGAGGGCGTCGGTCTGGGCCGGGTGCAGCTCCTCACGCGCCGGGTCCGGAACCGCTTTGGCCGCGGTCTCGGTCCGCCCGGGCGGCGCCGTCAGCTCGAGCCGGAACCTCAGGCCGGGGTCGACCCGCAGCACCAGGTCCACCTGCGGACCGTCCGCGATCCTCTCCGCTGCGAGCACCTCGGCCTCCCAGTAGCCCATGCGGCGCAGGTTGTCCTCGGTTCGCTCCCGGAGCCGCTCCTCGAGGCGCGCGGTCAGCCGCGTGCCGGGCTTGAACTCGGGCTGGGCGCCCTCCGCGTCCTCGGGGCGGACGAGCCCCTCCAGGGTGACCGATCGCAACACCTGCGGCAGGCCCTGCTCGACGACGAACTGGGCCTCGACGGTGTTGGTTGGTCGGTCGTACTTGAGGTAGGCTTCGACCCCGGCGTCGGCGTAGCCGCGGTCGAACAAACGGCGCTCGACCCGGCGCCGTGCGGCCTCGATGTCGGCCGCGGTGACGGGGTCGCCGGGCTCGATCCGGAGCCAGCGCCGGATGCGGGCCCGGCGCCACAGGCCGCCGGCCTCGACGGTGACGCGGGAGATGGTCGATCGGTAGCTGATCCGGACCGCGACGTCGAGCCCTTCGGCGGACTCCGCAGCCTCCACGCGGAGCCACTCGATGCGGCCGCCGGCGTAGAGAGCGGTGATCAGCGCGCGCAGCCGGCCGCGGTCGAGATCTGTGCCGGGCTGCAATTGGAGAAGCTCGATGACGGATGCCGCATCGACCGGACCGTCGGCCTCGACACGGACGCTGCGGATGACATCGGCTGCGTCCACGGTCGCGGCCGACAGGACGAGCGCGCAGCAAGCGGCCAGACGGCGGAGCCACAGGGCGCGGCAGAGGGAGTGCCTCGCCATGGCTTCAGTAGGACCGCCGCAGCTTGAGGTCGAGGGACAACGACTCGTCCTCGGACTGCGCTGCCTCGATGAACAGCCCCGGCGCGAGGTACCAGCGGCTGGTGACGATCTGCTCGCGCTCGCCGGACAGAGTGGTCTGCAGGATCACGGTCCACGACGGCGTGAGCTGCTTGATGACCGACAGGCGCGCGGTCGGGTTGCCGGTGGAGGTGGCGGCAAAGGGGTCCACCCGCACCTGGTCGACCGGCAGCAGGAGCTGCGTGCGCTGGCTCAGCACCGAGGTGAGCTCGTTGGTGAGGAGCGACGACGCCACCCCGAGGCCGACGGCGCCGGCCCCGAGATCGGAGCGCCGCTGACCCACTCCGAGGAGAGAGTAGATCTCCGGCGCGCTCAAGGGAGGCATCGAAGCGGCGGTGGACACCATGTGGTCGAAGGTCCCCGACAGGTTGACGGTGACCTGGTACTCCTGGATCCAGGTCGAGGCCTGGAGGTCGATGAAGGGCTCGATGGCCTGCGGGTTGGAGAAGCTGAGGTTGGCGCGCTCGATCTCGTAGCGGTTGCCGAGCAGGGTCGCCTCGCCGCCCTCGAGGATCTCGATCTGGCCCACCAGGCCGGGGCGGTTGGAGGTTCCCGTCACGTCGAGGCGCGCGGAACCGGCGAGCCGGACAAAGGGGTTGCGGAGGTCGATCGTCTCCTCCGCTTCGACCTGCAGGTCGAGGCGGAGACCGCCTTCGACGGCGGGACGTTCGGCGCTGGCGAGCCAGCTCAAGAGCAGGTTGGCGACGCTCTCCTTGCTGTCGAGGTTCATGCGGTCGACGGCGATCTCCCCGGAAAGGAGGAGGTCGTCCACCGGGCCGTTGAGGCGCCAGTCACCGGACACCCGCGCTTCGAGAGACGGCATGACCTCGAAGCGGACGCCGGTCGCGGTGCCGCCGATCGAGAGGACGATCTGGTCGTCACGTTCGAAGATCCTGCCGGTGCAGCGGGCGCGGCCGCCCATGAGCCGGAAGTCGACGCCTTCCAGGACGACCTCGCCCGACGACAGCAGGACGACGCCCTCCACCTGGGAGAGGATGGTGCGGGTGCCGGGGAGCCGAAACGACCCGCGCTGGATCTCGGCGATGCCCTCGAAGCGGGGATCGCCGGTGGTCCCGAGGACCTCGACCACACCGGTCGCCCGACCGGCGGGCTCCCAGTCGGGAAGCAGGAAGCGCAGGGCCAGGGTGTCCATGGTCCCGGCGACGTTGCCGCGCAGCTCGCCACCGCTGTCGATCGCCCAGCGGACGAAGAGCTCGTCGTCTCTCGCGCGCAGCCGCAGGCCCGGGACCCGGAAGCCGTCCTCCGACAGGGTGAAATCGGCCGGTTCGATGAGCCGAATCGGCTGCTCCCCCAGCTGCAGCTCGAGTCCCTCGAGCGTACCGGCCAGCCGGGGCAGCGGCTCGTCGCCCCAGTCGAGGTCGAAGCTCGCGCGGGCGGTGCCCGACAGCGGCACACCGGAGGCAGGAGCCAGAAGCTCGAGCACCGATCGCGCCGAGCGCATCAGGATCTCGCCGCGGCCGTGGAGGCGGCCATCGGTTTCGCGCAGCAGGGAGGCGCGGGTCTCGAGGGCGCCCTCGACCACCGCCTCGACCTCGACCTCGTCGCGACCGGCCGCCACCAGCACCCGCGCCCGGTCGGAGACGGCGCGGAGCTCACCGGTCGGGCGCTCGCCGAACGGGAGCTCGAGCTCGAGCGACACGTCGGCGGCATGACCCATGAGGCTCGTCAGAGGGCCGCCGAGCGCCGCCGTCGACATGCCCGGCCAGCTCAGGTCGGCGGTGATCCCTTCGCCGGGCACGTCCCACGTCAGCGCGGCCCGCAGCCCGCTGCTCGTGTGGAGGTCGCGCCAGATGAAGCGCCCGTCCTCGAGCGCGACCGGGGTGGTGGCGGTGCCGAGCTCGATGCCGCCGAT
>DATIVB010000180.1:0-1596 GCA_035466375.1 Chondromyces sp. | reverse complement strand
GCGCCTCGATCCAGCGGCAGAGGTCCGGCAGGGTCCAGCTGCTGACGCCGTCAGCCTCGGAATCGGGGCCGCGGAGGATGTGCGCCGACAGCAGCGCCAGCTCGGCTTCCGTCAGCGCGGGCGGACGGCCCGATGTCGGGCGGTCGTGAAGCCCGGCCAGCCCCTCGGCGTTGTAGCGCACCCCGTTCGTCGGGCCGGCTGTCCCCCGGACAGTCGGCTCCTCCGCCTCACCCCGCAGCGCCTGCCGGTCCATCCCCGCGGCCCGCGCCGCGTCGGCCCGGCTCATGCCGTCCGGCGCGTTCGCGATCGCCAGCATCCGCCGCGCCGCGCGGTTCTTCTCCTCCCGCGCCGCGTGCGCCCGCAGTTCGGCTGCGCTCGGGTCATGCCTGATCTCCAGCGCTCGTCCCATCCCTGCCTCATGATCCCTTCTTCCAGCAGGGAATCACGAATCGCGCGCAGCGCTAAGCGCCGCAGAGTCAGGCATTTCGCGCGACGGTCTCATACCAACGGCCTTAGCCTTTGACCGCTTTGGCGTATTCTCTGGTAGTGATCGAGCGCACGGTGGCGATGTCGTTGGCGAAGAAGTTCCAGGCGTCGCAGCATCGTGCCAAGATGTCCTCGTAGGTTTCGAACACGGAGATGGCGAGTCGGTTGGCGCGGAGGTAGGCCCGGACGTTCTCGACCGGGTTGAGTTCCGGAGCGTATGGCGGGAGCGGCAGCAGGGTGATGGTGTCGGGCACCTTCAGAGCCTTGGCGCCATGCCATCCGGCACCGTCGAGCACGAGAACGGCGTGTGCGCCCTCGGCGACGGTGCGGGAGATCTCGGCGAGGTGGGCGTTCATCGCAGCGGTGTCGGCGTTGGGCATGACCGGCGCGGCGGTGGCGCCGCGTTCGGGGCAGACGGCGCCGAAAATGCAGGCCCAAGTGTAGCGGGTGTCGCGCGGGGCGCGCGGTCGGCTGCCGCGCGGGGCCCGGATGCGGGTCAGCGTGCCCTGCTGACCGACCCGTGCGTTCGCCGGGAAAACGGTCCCCCGGACCGTTTTCTGTTCCGGCTCACTCCTGGAACCACACCTCCAGGGGTTTGTCCTGGGCGTGATCCGGCAGGGCACCGGTTACGGTCGCGGCAAGGTTTTTTTGAACGCCTCCCGGGCCTCGAGATCGGATTTCGGGTGCTGCGGACGCACCGAGAGGCGGCGAAATCCGAGCGCGGCCAACTGCTTGCCCGCCGTGCGTTCGTGCATGGCGACGCCGAAGCGCGCTTCGATCCTGCGCTGAAGGTCGACGCGTCGCCAGCGCACCACCCCGTCCATGGCGGGGTCGGGACCCTCGCACACCATCCGTGCCAGCTCGGCCTTCCGATCGGGGCTCAGCCGCGGCGTGGGCCCGGTCGAGCGGCGGTCGGACAGCCCCGCCAGCCCTTCGGCGTTGTCGCGGTGAACCCAGTCCCGGAGTGTCTGCCGGTCCATCCCGCAGCTCTCGGCGGCGGTCTTGCGATCCACCCCCTCCAGCACCAGCGCGATCGCCAGCATGCGCCGCGCCGCCTTGGCATCCTTCGCCTTCGAAGCCGCCGCCCGTAGCTCGCGCGCCGACAAATCC
>DATIVB010000179.1:0-6172 GCA_035466375.1 Chondromyces sp. | reverse complement strand
AAAGCTGCGGCGTTGAATAGGGTGCTGCCTTGAACCCGGATCAGGCGTTCTTCTCCGGCTCCTCGCCGGTCTCGCCCGCGGCGGGCTCGGCGGCCTCTTCAGAGCCCTCGTCCGCCGCCTCGTCCTCCGCCGCCGTCTCGGCGGCCTCGTCGGCGGCCCCGGCCTCGGCGGCCGGCTTCGCGCCGCCCCCGAACACGCCCTTGGCGCGGTCCATGAGGGACGGCTTGCCCTTCTTCGAGGGGGTGTCGCTGTCCTCGTGCTCGGCGAGGTCGTAGTCGATGAACTCGATGATGGCGAGCTCGGCGCCGTCACCGCGCCGGCGCCCGAGGCGCATGATGCGCGTGTAGCCGCCCGGGCGCTCGGTGAAGCGGGGCGCGATCTCGTCGAAGAGACGGCGCACCACGTCCTTGTCCGACACCATGCTGAGGATCTTGCGCCGCGCCGGCAGGGTGCCGGTGCCGGCGAGGGTCACCATGCGCTCGGCCATCGGCCGCAGCTCCTTCGCCTTGGCGACGGTGGTGATGATCCGCTCGTGGGTGAACAGCGCGGTCAGCTGGTTGCGGAACAGCGCCTTGCGGTGCGCCGAGGTGCGGCCCAGCTTGCGGTGGCTCATTCGGTGTCGCATCGGTGTCTCCCGCCCTACAGGTCGAGGTTCATGCCGAAGCCGAGGCCCATGGCCTCGAGCTTCGAGCGCACCTCTTTGAGGGACTTCTCGCCGAAGTTGCGGATCTCGACCATGTCCTTCTCGGAGCGGCTGACGAGGTCCCGCAGAGTTCGGATATTGGCGTTCTTCAGACAGTTCATGGAGCGGATCGAGAGCTCGAGAGTCTCGATCGAGGCGTCGAGGATGCTGTTCTCCTCGACCGGCTCGGCAGCTGCCACCGCCGGCTGCACCGCCTCTTCAACCGCGGCCAGCCGGGTGTAGATGTCGAGGTGGCCCTGCACGAGCTGCGCGGCCTGGCTCAGCGCCTCTTCGGGAGTGACCGTGCCGTTGGTCCACACCTCGAGCACCAGGCGCTCGTAGTTGGTCATGCGGCCGAGACGGGCCATCTCGACCCGGAAGTTGGCCTTGCGGACCGGCGAGTGGGCCGAGTCGACCGGGATGAAGCCGACGTCGAGGTCCTCGGTCTGGTTCTCCTCGGCCGGGATGTAGCCCCGCCCCTGCGCCACCCGCACCACCATCTTCAGCTTGCCGCCGGCGGACAGGGTCGCGACGTGGACGTCGGGGTCGATGACCTCGACCTGGCTGGAGCCGGCGAACTGGCCGGCGGTGATCTCACCGGGCCCCTTGGCCTCGAGGGTGAGGAGTGCCGCGTCGTTGCCGTGGATCTTGAGCGGGATCTTCTTGAGGTTGAGAATGATGTCGGTCACATCCTCGACCACGCCGGGAACCGCCGAGAACTCGTGGTCTGCCCCTTCGATCTTGACCGCGGTGATGGCGGCCGAGGGGATCGACGACAGCAGGGCGCGGCGCAGGGCGTTGCCGAGCGTCGTCCCCCACCCTCTCTCGAAGGGCTGCGCGAGAAAGCGGGCGAACGTTGCGCTGTGGCCTTCTTCTTCCGGGTCCACGTGCGCCGGTCGCTGGAAATCGTGCCAGATCATGCAGCCTCCAAGCTAGCGTGAGTAAAGCTCGACGATGAGCTGCTCCTGAATCGGGAAACGGATGTCTTCGCGGGTCGGGTTCTCGAGCACCTTGCCCGTCAACGCCGCCGCGTCGAGCTCGAGCCAGGGCGGGATCCCGCGACCCTGCGCGAAGTCGACGGCCTCGGCAATCTGCGCGTTCTTGCGGGAGCCTTCCCGCACCGCGACCGCCGCGCCCGGACGGACGCGGAACGAGGGCACCGAGACGCGGCGACCGTCGACCTCGATGTGGCCGTGGCGGACGAGCTGCCGCGCCTGGGTCCGCGAGGTGGCGAAGCCGAGCGAGTACACCACGTTGTCGAGGCGCACCTCGAGCAGCTGCAACAGGGTTTCACCGGTCACGCCCTTGCGGCGGTTGGCCTCGTCGAAGGTGCCCCGGAACTGACCCTCGAGGAGCCCGTAGATGCGGCGCAGCTTCTGCTTCTCGCGCAGCTGCAGCCCGTAGGCGCGGACCTTGCGGCGGCGTCCCATGCCGTGCTGGCCGGGAGGCGCGTTGCGCCGCTCGATCGCGCACTTCTCCTTGTAGCACCGCTCACCCTTCAAAAAGAGCTTCATGCCCTCGCGGCGGCACAGTCGACACACCGGTCCTCTGTATCGTGCCATCGATCTCTCCCTGCCCTAAACCCTGCGCCGCTTGCGCGGACGGCACCCGTTGTGCGGAATCGGGGTCACGTCGCGGATGCTCCTGATGTCGAGACCCGCCGCGGCAACCGCCCGGATCGCCGACTCGCGTCCGGGGCCCGGGCCCTTGACCCGCACGTCGACCGAGCGCACGCCCTGGTCCTGGGCCTGCTCGGCGGCGTTCTTGGCCGCAAGCTGCGCGGCGTAGGGCGTGCCCTTGCGCGAGCCCTTGTAGCCGATCCGGCCGCCCGAGGACCAGCACAGGGTGCCGCCGCTCGGGTCGACGAAGGTGACGATGGTGTTGTTGAAGGTGGCGTGGATGTTGGCCATCGCGTGCGGCACGTTCTTGCGTTCCCGCCGCGGCTTGCGCGCACCTTTTCGTTCTTTTGCCATGAAAGCTCTCCTGCCTGCTGCTTACTTCTTGCCGGCTTTCTTCTTGCCGGCGACCGCCTGGCGACGCGGACCCTTGCGACCGCGCGCGTTGGTGTGGGTGCGCTGCCCGCGAACCGGGAGCCCGCGACGATGGCGGATCCCGCGGTAGCTGCCGATCTCGATCAGCCGTTTGATGTTCATCGCGACCTCGCGGCGGAGGTCGCCCTCGACCCCACCCTCGGCCTGGAGGACCTGCTGGATCCTCAGGACCTCGTCCTCGGACAGGTCCTTGACCTTGGTCCCCTCGCCGACCTTGGCCTTGGCCAGGATCGTCTTGGCGCGGGTGCGGCCGATGCCGTAGATATAGGTCAGACCGATCTCGATTCTCTTGCCGGACGGCAGATCAACGCCTGCAATGCGTGCCACCAGATACCTCCCCGATCAGCCTTGACGCTGCTTGTGCTTCGGGTTCTCGCAGAGCACCCGCACCACGCCCTTGCGACGAACAATCTTGCACTTCGAACACATTTTCTTGACCGACGGACGAACTTTCATTGTCGTCCCTCCCTACTTGTAGCGGTACACGATACGGCCTCGCTTGAGGTCGTACGGTGAAAGCTCCACCAGCACCTTGTCGCCCGGAAGTATGCGAATGAAGTGCTTCCGCATCTTGCCGGAGATGTGAGCCAGCACCTCGTGCTTGTTCTCCAGCTCGACCCGGAACATGGCGTTCGGCAGCGGTTCCACAACCACCGCCACGACCTCGATCGCCTCTTCCTTAGGCATTCATGAACTCCCCCCGCCCGAGCACACGATGACCGTCGGCGGTGACGGCCACCGAGTACTCAAAATGGGCGGCGAGTTTACCGTCTTCCGTCCTTGCTGTCCAGCCGTCATCGTCAACGGACACTCGCCAGCTGCCGCCAGTGATCATCGGCTCGATCGCGATCACCAGGCCGGGCCTGAGACGCTGACCGTGACCCGGCCTGCCGTAGTTCGGGACCTGCGGCTCCTCGTGCAGGGCGCGCCCGATGCCGTGACCGACGAACTCGCGCACGACGCCGAAGCCGGCGGCCTCGGCGATCCGCTGCACCGCCGCCCCGAGGTCGCCGAGACGCGCCTCGGGGCGTACCGCCGCGACCGCCTCCTCGAGGCACTCGCGGGTGACGTCCATCAGGCGCTGCGCCTCGTCGCTGACGGCGCCGATGCCGAAGCTGACCGCCGCGTCGCCGTAAAACCCGTCGAGCAGCACGCCGCAGTCGACGCTCAGGAGATCGCCCTCGCGCAGGCGCGTCGCGCCATTCGGGATGCCGTGGACGATGACGTCGTTGACCGAGGTGCAGAGGGTGCCCGGATAGCCCCTGTAGCCCTTGAACGCCGGCGCGCCGCCGGCGGCGCGGATCATCTCCTCGGCGAGCCGGTCCAGCTCCCCGGTCGAGACCCCCGGCGCCGCCGCCCGCTCGACAGCTCGGAGCACTTCGTGAACCAGGGCGTTGGCCCGGTCCATCGTCTCCAGCTCGCGTTCGGACTTGAGGCTGATCATCGGCTCACCCACGCCTCCCGCGCACCCGACCGCGGCGCATGAAGCCGTCGTAGTGGCGCATCACCAGCTGCGACTCGATCTGGTTGACCGTGTCCATCGCGACGCCGACCACGATCAGCAGCGAGGTGCCGCCGAAGAAGAACTTGACGCCGAGGCCCTGGGTGAACCATGCCGGTAGGATCGCGTCGAGGGACGGCCCGATGAAGGGGATGGTCGCCACCTTGAAGCCGGCGATCAGGATCTCCGGCAGGATGGCAACCAGCGCCAGGTAGATCGCGCCGACCAGGGTGATCCTGGTCAGGATCTTGTCGATGAACTCGGAGGTGCGCTTGCCCGGCCGGATGCCGGGAATGAAGCCGCCGTACTTGCGCATGTTCTCGGCCGTGTCCTCGGGGTTGAAGATGATCGAGGTGTAGAAGTAGCAGAAGAACACGATCGACAGGAAGTAGATCAGGTTGTACAGGGGCTCGCCCCAGGCGAGGGCCTCGGTGATCTTCTGGAGCCAGCGGTTCTCGATCATCTGGCCGATGGTCTGCGGGAAGGACATGATGGAGGCCGCGAAGATCACCGGGATCACGCCGCCGGTGTTGACGCGCAGCGGCAGGTACGTGCTCTGGCCGCCGTAGACGCGCCGGCCCACCACCCTCTTCGCGTACTGGATCGGGATGCGGCGTTGAGCCCGTTCCATGTACACGATGGCGGCCACCACCACGACCATGAAAACGATGAGGATCACCACCGTGATGATGTTCATGGCGCCGGTCTGGATGTCGGTGAGGGTGTTGAAGATCGCCGCCGGCAGGCCGACGACGATTCCCGCGAAGATGATCAGCGAGATGCCGTTGCCGATGCCGCGCTCGGAGATCTGCTCGCCGAGCCACATGACGAAGGCGGTGCCGGTGGTGAGGGTGAGCACGGTCAGGAGGCGGAAGCCCCAGCCCTGAAAGCTCTCGGGCACCAGCGGCGCGCCGCCCGGCGCCTGTGTGCGCTCGAGGAAGAAGGAGATGCCCATGGCCTGGATGACCGACAGCACCACCGTCCCGTAGCGCGTGTACTGGGTGATCTTGCGGCGGCCGAGCTCGCCCTCCTTCGAGAGCTTCTCGAGGTAGGGCCACACCACCGTCAGGAGCTGCAGGATGATCGACGCCGAGATGTAGGGCATGATGCCGAGGGCGAACACCGTCATCCGGCCCAGGGCGCCGCCGGAGAACAAATTGAGGAAGCCGAGCACGGTGCCCTCGGCGGCCTTGGTGAACTCGGCGATCGCCACCGGGTCGATGCCCGGAATCGGAATGAACGCCCCCAACCGGTAGACCGCGAGCAGGGCGAAGGTGAAGATCACCCGCTTGCGCAGGTCCGGAATGGCGAAGATATTGCGGAAACTGTCGATCACGGGGCCACCACCTCGCAGCTGCCGCCCGCCTTCTCGATACCGGCGCGGGCCGAGGTCGAGAACTTGTGCACCTGAACGGCGAGCTTCTTGGACAGCTCACCGTCGCCGAGGACCTTGATGAGCCGCTTGCCGCCGCGCACCAGACCCTTGTCGATCAGGCTCTCGGGCGACACGGTGTCGCCGTCGGCGAACACCCGCTCGAGATCACGCAGGTTCACGACCTGGAACTCGACGCGGAAGATGTTGGTGAAGCCGCGCTTGGGAAGGCGGCGCACGAGCGGCATCTGACCGCCCTCGAAGCCGTAGCGACGGGAGTACCCGCTGCGCGACTTCTGGCCCTTGTGGCCC
Organism: Chondromyces sp.; assembly: GCA_035466375.1. Classification (GTDB taxonomy): domain Bacteria; phylum Acidobacteriota; class Thermoanaerobaculia; order Thermoanaerobaculales; family Sulfomarinibacteraceae; genus Sulfomarinibacter. The sequence goes on along the minus strand of DATIVB010000179.1, from coordinate 254 downwards.
TTGCCCGCGGTCTTGCCGGTCCCCGAGCCCGGGCCTCGTCCGATGCGCTTGCGGCTGCGCTTGGCACCCGGCGCGGGGTGCAGATCATGAAGTTCCATGGCTCAGCCCTCCACTTTCTCGACCGCCACCAGGTGCGTGACCTTGGCGATCATGCCGCGGATGCACGGGTCGTCCTTGCGGATCACCGAGCGCCCGATCCGTCCCAGCCCGAGCCCGTTCAGGACCCGCCCCTGGCGGCCGTTGAAGCCGATCTG